>CALRME020000376.1:0-4039 GCA_943369045.1 Sphingobacterium thalpophilum | reverse complement strand
AGCAGCATGAGCGCCAGATGGTGCAGAACGTGTTCCACCTGGACGACCGGCCGCTGACTTCGCTGATGCTGCCCCGCCCCGACATCGCCTGGCTGGACGGCAGCCTGAGCGTGGCGCAAGGCCTGCTGGAGGCCGGGCGCGACGGCGCGCATTCCTGGTACCCGGTGTGCCGCGGCTCGCTGGATGACGTGGTCGGCGTGGTCAGCATCTCGCAGCTGCTGGCGCTGGGCCCCGACCACCCGAGTACGCTGGACGAGCACGCCGTGCCCGCGCCCTTCCTGCCCGAGACGCTGACCGGCATGGAACTGCTGGAGCAGTTCCGCGAAAAGGCCGGCCGCATGGTGTTCGTGGTCGACGAATACGGCGTGGTGCAGGGCCTGATGACGCCGCACGACCTGCTCGAAGCGATCACCGGCGAGCTGCAGCCCGGCGCGCAGGCCGATGCCTGGGCGGTGCAGCGCGGCGACGGCTCCTGGCTGCTCGAAGGGATGATGCCCGTGGCCGAGCTCAAGGCGCGGCTGGACATCCGCGAGCTGCCCGAGGAAGAGCGCGGCCGCTACAACACGGTGGCGGGCCTGCTGATGTCCGTTTCGGGCGAGCTGCCGGCCACCGGCGACCGGGTCGAATGCGCGGGCTGGACCTTCGAGGTGGTGGACCTGGACGGCAAGCGCATCGACAAGGTGCTGGCCTTCCAGCCGGCCGCCATTGGAAAGCATTGAGTACGAAGAGGTAAGAACCATGTCCGACGCCGTCTATTACGAGAAACCGGTGCTGCTCAACCGCGACAAGCACCGCAAGCGCAAGGTGTTGCCCAGCGAGAACTTCGGCTTTGCCAGCAAGGCCAATTCGCTCTACCTGGCGGGCGTGGAGTTCAACGAGGCGTGCAAGGAATACGCCATCGTCTTCACCCAGGGCGGCGGCGGCAAGGTGGTGCCGGTGGCCATGCTGGGCCTGCGGGCACGGGAGAACCTGTACGTCGATGACAAGGACCAGTGGACGGCCAGCTACGTGCCGGCTTTCGTGCGGCGCTACCCGTTCGTGCTGGCCGAGCTGCAGGGCGAGCAGATGGGCGTGTGCATCGACGAGGCGTTCATCGGCCTGAACGAGAAGGAGGGCGAGGCGCTGTTCGACGCGGCCGGCAACAACACGCCCTTCCTGCAGAACGCGCTCGATTTCCTCAACCGCTACCAGCTTGAATATGCGCGCACCGAACACTTCTGCCGCCGCCTGCAGGAAGCGGGGCTGCTGGTGGAGATGAATGCCAAGGCCGACCTCACCGACGGCCGGACCTTCACGGTCAACGGCGTGATGATCGTGGACGAGAACAAGCTGCTGGCGCTGCCCGATGCGGTGGCGCTGTCGCTGTTTCGCAGCGGCGAGCTGCACTGGATTTCGATGCACCTGATGTCGCTGGGCAACATGCAGCGCCTGGTGGACCGGCTGTCGGCGCGCAAGGCGCCGCCGCTGACGCCGGCGCCCAAACCGCTTTAAGGCGCCTTCTCCGGGGCCTTGTTCAGGCGGCGAATTTAGCCGGGTCGATGACTTCGACCGAGCCTTCGTCGACCAGCCTTTGCAGCAGGCGTTCTGCCTTGGCCGGCGAGAGGTTGGAGTGTTCGATGAACCAGCGCCGGTTGACCGGCCGGTGGCTCATGACCGACAGCGCGCGGTACAGGCGGGCGGTCTTGTTGGAGGCAGGCAGGTCGGGCCAGGTGCGCAGGCGGTAGATCAACGCGGTGGGCCCGCCCTGGGCTTCGTCGTCGCGGTCGGCGTGCTGCACCAGCTCCGCGAACGTGGAGCTGGTTTTTCGGACCCATTCACTGAGGGTGTCATAGACGCTGGCCATGCAACGAGTCTCGTGTCCCGGTGCTGTTACATCTGAAGGGATTTGGGTAGAGGGCTTAGGCGAATTGCCTAGCGGCTTTGCAGCGCTACTATTTGCTCATCATGGACAGGCGCGCGCGCGACTACGAAACCGGGCTGCTGTTGATCGTCGCCCTGGTGATCGTGGCCGCAGCCGCTTTCACCTGGAGCGGTATCGCGGCCGACCGCGATACCACGCGCCATACCAGCGACCAGTTCGCCGAGGCGCTGGTCGAGGGCGTGGAAGCCCATTTTGAGGCGACCTTGCGTGATGCGGCCAACGCCGCGGTATCGGCAGCACTGCTGATAGAGGCGGCCGGTGGCCCCGGTGCCTTTCGAGGCGAAATCCACCTCCACAAGGAACTCAAGCGCGAGCTGTGGGATGAGCGTTCGACCGCACGGCTGGTGCTCGCCGATGTCCGCGGCAAGGTGCTGGCCTCTTCGGCGGAATATCCTGTGGCGCCGGTGGTACTCAATTCGCAGGCCACCATCCCTTCGCCGCCACGACCGAGAGGGCGGGTGTTTCGCATCGGGCTGACCCAGCGCAGTCCCATGGGCGGCGAGCTTGTGCTGCCCTACGAGTGCGATGTCTTGACGCTGCCGGTGCGGTAGTGGGGGTGCTGAGGGCGGAACTGCGCGTCAGCCACTTTGCCGAGGCCAACAGCACCATCAGCCGTCGGGACAAGGGCTCGGTGGTCGTGGCCGCGCGCAACGGCGTGCTGCTGCTGAGTATCCCCGTCGCCGAGCAATACCTGGGCCAGCCGTCGCCTGGCGTGCTGCAGTTTATGGCGCGCCAGGAAAAGGGAAGTCGGGGAAACCTGGAGTTCACGCCGGTGCGCGACGGCTCGCCGCGCTTCTACTCGTGGCGCTACATGAAGCAACATCCGCTGCTGGTGGCCGTGGGGCTGGGCAAGGACGACGTGCTCAAGTCCTGGCGCGAACGGGCCTGGAACCGCGCGACGCTGGTGGCGGGTGGCTGCCTGGTGCTGCTGGCACTGTCGCTGGCGCTGATCGTCTACCAGAGGCGGCTGGCCGCCAGCCGCAGCCAGCTGCGCGCCACCGAGTTGCGCTACACCTCGGCGATGGAGAACTCAACCATAGGCATCGCCATCAGCGACGTCCAGGGCCAATGGACGCATGCCAACCCGGCGCTGTGCGCCATGCTGGGCTACGCCCTGGACGAGCTCGTGGCCATCCCGACGGAAACGCTGACCGCTGAACCCGATCGCGGGGTGCGGCTGGAGCGCCTGAAGGCCTTCTCGCGCGGCGCGCTCGATACCTTCGGCCGCGAAAAGCGGCTGCTGCGCAAGGGTGGCGGCGAAATCTGGGTGCACATGCAGGCCACGGTCCTGCGCGAAGACAACGGCCAAGCCAACGGCCTGATCGTGCACGTGCAGGACATCACCCAGCGCAAGCAGGCCGACCAGGCCATCCGCGAGCTCAATGAAGACTTGGAGCACCGCGTCGCGCAGCGCACCCTGGAGCTTTCACGCGCCAACCAGGACCTGGAGGCTTTCTCGTATTCGGCCGCCCATGACCTCAAGGGGCCGCTGGAGCGCCTGGTCAGCTTTGTCGACGTGCTGGGGCGCGAGCTGGGCGACTTGCCCGAAAAGACAGCCCGGCGCATGGACAGTATCCGGCGCCAGGGAGTCCAGATGACGGCGCTGATCAACGGCCTGCTTGACCTGTCGCACAGCACCCGCGCGCAGCTGCGGCAGGAGCCGGTTGCCATGGACGAGGTGGTGGCGCAGGCGCGTGAGCAGCTGGAGGTGGCGGCCGGGCGCAACGTGCAGTGGGTGGTGGCGCCGCTGCCGCGTGTGCTGGCCGACCCGGGGCTGCTGCGCGAGGCGCTGGTCAACCTGCTGGGCAACGCCCTGAAGTATTCCCGCGGGCGGGACCCCGCGGTGATCGAGATCGGCATGGGCGAAGGGGGCCATGCCGGCGAAGCGGTGTTTTTTGTCCGCGACAACGGCGCGGGCTTCGACATGGCCTATGCCGAGGGCCTGTTCACGGCCTTTCGCCGCTTGCACTCGGTCTCCGAGTTCGAGGGCACGGGCATCGGCCTGGCCATCGTGCTTCGCATCATCGAGCGCAACGGGGGGCGCATCTGGGCCCATTCGGAGCCGGGCCAGGGGGCGACCTTCAGCTTCACGCTGCCACTGGCAGATCCGCCGCCTTA
>CALRME020000375.1:0-4040 GCA_943369045.1 Sphingobacterium thalpophilum | reverse complement strand
TACCATCTCGGGCGCAGCGATGCTGGTGTCGTCCGCGCCGGCCCTGCTGGCGCGCCTGACTCCCTGACCGCACGCGGCACGCCTAGCAGCCCCCACGCTGCCGGGCAAGGGCGAATGCCCGGGCCGGGCCAGCCGGAAAAAGCCGCACGGCCTCCGCAGCCATGTCATCATTGAGGGCAGGCCGCGAAAGCGGGGAAAACTTTGGAGTCGGTGTTGGCCCTCAGAGCCTTTGTGGTTGAAGACAATCCCGCGATCCGCGAGAGCCTGGTGGAGGCGCTGGCCGAGCTGGTCGGCGCCGTCACCACCGGGACAGCAACCAGCGAAAAGGCCGCCGTTGCCTGGCTGGCTGACCCGGCCCATGAATGGGACATAGCCATCGTTGACCTGATGCTCGATCCCGGCAGCGGCCTGGGCGTGCTCAGGGCCTGCGCCAACCGCAAGCCAGCCCAGAAAGTCGTGGTGCTCACGGGCACAGCAAGCAACGATGTGCGCGGCCAGTGCGAGGCTCTGGGCAGTGACAGGGTTTTCGACAAGGCCATCGAAACCGACCTGTTGCTGGACTACTGCATGGAACGGGCAGCTCAGCAGTAATCCCGGCAAAACAACGCGAATCTTCAGCACCGGGCGCCGATTCGGCCCCCAAACCCTGTTACATGGTGGAAAATATCCCCGCCAGCTCGGCAATGTGGCCGGGCAGTGCAGGCAGTGACCGTCGGCAAGACGGGATCAAATTCAGCGTTGGGCCCCAAAAAGATGAGTGAAGCCGCGATCCTCGTGGTGGACGACAACCCGGACCACAGGGAACTGACGGTCATGGCACTTACCGAGTGCTGTGACCCCGATGCCATCGTGACCGTGCCTGACGGCGTGGACGCGCTGGATTACCTTTTCGGCCGTGGCGCCCACGCTGACCGCGACACGCGCAACCAGCCCAAGTTCGTCCTGCTGGACCTCAAGCTCGTGCGCATGCACGGGCTTGAAGTGCTCAAGGCCATGCGCGCCGACCAGCGAACCTCGGCGGTCCCTGTCGTCATCCACTCCTCGTCCTCGGAAAAGAGCGACATAGCCGCCTGCTACGAAGCGGGCGCCAACAGCTATGTTCGCAAGTCCACAGACTATGACGACCTGCGCCGCAAGATGAGGCAGGTCCACGACTTCTGGACCACCGTCAACGAGCGCTTCCGCAACTCGGCGGTCTGACCGCCGCTTTCCCGGCGACCTTCAGGCCGCAGCGGCGATCTCGCGCAAGGCCCGCTCGAACACTTCAACCGGCTGGCCGCCCTGGATCAGGTGGCGCTGGTTGATGACGACGGCCGGCACCGCATGGATGCCGTGGTCGGTGAAAAACTTCTCCCGTTCGCGGACTTCGGCCGCGAATTCGTCGCTCGCAAGAATCTCGGCCGCGCGCGCCATGTCCAGCCCCACGTTCTTCACCACGTCCAGCAACACGGCGTGGTCGGCCGGGCTGCGGCCCAGGGTGAAGTAGGCGGTGAGAAAGCCCTTTTTGAGCGCGTGCTGCAGGCCCTCGCCTTCGAGCTCGGCCCAGTGCAGGAGGCGGTGCGCGTCGAAGGTATTCCAGATGCGGCTGCGTCCTTCCTTGCGGAAGGTAAAGCCCACCGCTTCGCCGCGCTGGCGGATGGCCTCGCGGCTGGCCGCCTGCTGATCGGGCGTGGAACCGTACTTTGCCGTCAGGTGCTCCGTCACGTCCTGGCCTTCGGGCGGCATGCCGGGATTGAGCTCGAAAGGCTGGAAGTGCAGTTCCACCGGCACCTCGTCGCCGAGGTTGGCAATGGCTTTTTCCAGCGCCGACAGGCCGATGGCACACCAGGGGCAGGAAACGTCCGAGACGAAATCAATCTTCAGCGGTTCGGTCATGGTGGCTCCTTTCCGGTATTTAAAACGATGCCAGCGCGGCGATGGCCAGCGGGTAACCCTGCACACCGAACCCGGCCATCACGCCCCTGGCTGCAGGAGACAGGTACGAGTGATGGCGGAAGGCTTCGCGCGCATGCACGTTGCTGATGTGCAGCTCGATCAGTGTGATGCCCGTGCCCTTGATGGCGTCGTGCAACGCCACGCTGGTGTGGGTGTAGGCGCCGGCATTGAACACCACGCCCGCAAGGGTTCCGGCGGCGTGAAGGCGGCCGGCTTCCTGGATCCAGTCGACCAGCACGCCCTCGTGGTTGCTCTGCCGGAAATCGAGCTTGAAGCCGTGCGTGGCACAGGCCACAGCACAGAGCTTCTCGACGTCATCCAGCGTCTGCGAGCCATAGACCTGCGGCTCGCGTGTGCCCAGAAGGTTGAGGTTGGGGCCGTTGAGGACAAGGGCGGTTTTCATAGTGTCTTGACGAAATCGCAAACCAGTTCGGCAAATGCGGCGGGCTTTTCCGTCGCGCTCAGGTGGGCGGTGTCGAGGCTGGCCTGCACCGCTCCCGAGATGGTATTGCAGATTACGTCCGACATGGCCGGCGGGGTTGCTTCGTCCCTGAGTCCCGCAATGACCAGCGTGGGACAGGCGATATGCGGGTTGGTGGCGCCGAAGTCGATGCGCGCCACCGCCTCGCAGCTCGCCGCGTAGGCGCGCGCATCGGTTGCCTCGAAGCGGCGGCGCAGTTCGGCCACCACCTTCGCGCCCTGTACGTCCTCGCGGAACTGCCGCGTGAACCAGCGCTGCATGGCCCCTTCGGCGATGGCGGGCATGCCCAGGTTGAGCACGGTTTCGATGCGCGCCCTCCACATGCCGCGTGCGGTTTCGTCGTAGTGGCTCGAAGAATTGGCCACCACAATGCTTGTAACCAGCTCAGGATGGCGGGCGGCAAGCTGCTGCGCCACCATGCCGCCCATCGAAATGCCCACGAAATGCACGGGGCCGTCGGCCTGTTGTGCGATCAGCTGCGCGGCATCGTCGGCCAGCGCCCCTATGCCGTGCGGACCGTGCACCACTTCCGAGCCGCCATGGCCCCGCTGGTCGTAGCGCAACACGGTAAAGCGGTCCTTGAGGTATGGCACCAGGCCGTCCCACATGGAAAGGTCGCCTCCCAGCGCATGGCTGAGCACCATCACGGGCCCCCTGCCCTCCCGCACGAAATTCAGTTGTGCCATCTTTGTTTTTTCTTCCCGACGAAGACGGGTTTATAGCGCGAAATTTTCACGTTTCCGCCGCCTGATTTCAGGTATGGGGCTTGCATGATGAACCCGGGAGCGCCTGGGCGCTCCAACACGCAACCGGGTTTTTTTCAAGTTTCTTCCCCCGGTTCTTCATCCCCCGGCCGGCCATCGCCCGGGGGATTTTTTCCGGGCTACTGTCTTGGCGCGTTCAAAGCTCAGGCGTAGGATGCCCCGCATGAACAATGATCAGGCACAAGGGGCGCCCTGGCTGGGTGTGCTGGGCGGCATGGGCCCGATGGCAGGAGCCGCTTTCATGGGGCGCCTGGTGGCCCTGACTGAAGCCGCGCGCGACCAGGACCACATTCCGGCCGTTCTGTGTAACGACCCGCGCGTGCCCGACCGCTCCGCCGCCCGGCTGGGCACGGGCGCCGACCCGCTGCCGCAGATGCTGGCCGGCATCCGCCTCCTGGAGCGCGCCGGCGCGCAACTGATCGCCATTCCCTGCAACACCGCCCACCTGTGGTTCGACCAGATCCACGCCTCGGCCAGCGTGCCGGTGCTGCACATCATCGAATCGACCTGCGATGACCTGGAGCGCCTGGGCGTCACCCAGGGGAGGATCGGCCTGATGGGCACGGCTGCAACACTCAAGCTGGGGCTGTACCAGGGGCCGCTGGAGGCACGCGGCTACAGCGTGATGCTGCCCACCGAGGACGAAATTGCAAGACTCTCGGTCGCGGCCATCGAACTGGTCAAGGCCAACCGGACGCAGGAAGCCTTCGAGCCTGCCGCCGAGTGCATACGCCGGCTGGTCGCCCGCGGGGCCGACGCCGTGGTGCTGGGCTGCACCGAACTGCCGCTGGCCGTTCCGCACAACCGCCGCGGTGAATTCGGGACCGTGCTGACTGATTCGATAGACGCACTCGCCAGGG
>CALRME020000374.1:0-4070 GCA_943369045.1 Sphingobacterium thalpophilum | reverse complement strand
CAGTGACTCAGGAAAACGTCCTGCAGACATTGCGAATCACCCATCAGGCGCTGGGCCGCACGCTGGGCCGGGCGCCGCGCATCGGCGTGGCAGGGCTCAATCCGCATGCGGGGGAGGGGGGGCTGTTCGGTCGCGAGGAAATCGATGCGATCGTGCCGGCGATCGCGGCTGCGAAGGCCGAAGGCATTGAGGCCAGCGGCCCGTTCGCGCCCGACACGGTCTTCATGCGGGCGCGTGCCAAGGACCAGAAGCCGGGGGAGTTCGACGTGGTGGTGGCGATGTACCACGACCAGGGCCTGATCCCGGTGAAGTACCTGGGCGTGGACAAGGGCGTGAACGTCACGCTGGGCCTGCCGCTGGTGCGCACCAGTCCGGACCACGGAACCGCTTTCGACATTGCAGGCACCGGCCGGGCCGACCCGGCCAGCCTGGTCGAGGCGATCCGTGTGGCGCGGGAGCTTACGGCTTCCTGAGGCTGTCGCGGATTTCGCGCAGCAGCACCACGTCTTCGGGCGTGGCAGGGGCGGCAACCGGGGCGGCAGGCGCCTCGCGCTTGATCCTGTTGATCTGGCGGACCATCATGAAGATGATGAATGCCAGGATAATGAAGTTGACGGCCACGGTGATGAAGTTGCCATAGGCCAGCACCGGAACGCCGGCCTTTTTCAGCGCGTCCAGAGTCATGGCCGTGCCGGGCGGCACCGTCCCCAGTACCACGAACAGGCTGGAGAAATCGAGCTTGCCGAACACCAGGCCCACCATGGGCATGATCAGGTCGGCAACCACGGAATCGACGATCTTGCCGAAGGCCGCGCCGATGATGACACCCACCGCCAGGTCGATCACGTTGCCCTTGACGGCGAACTCCCGGAATTCCTGAATCATGCCCATCGCCACTGCTCCTTGTTGTTGGGGCCGCAGTATCGGGCAAAAGCGGCGTGCCCGCAAAAGCAGTGCCACACCTCTTCGGCGTTGAATTGCCCCGTACCGGTCAGCTACAATCGCGGGTTGACCCTGATAGCGACAATCCTTGAGGACCCCCATGAGTGACACCCCAGTCGACACCAGCAAACGGACGTGGCTCATCGCGTCGGGCTGTGCCGGTGCAGTGGGCGCCGGTTTCACTGCCGTGCCCTTTGTGAGCAGCTTCCAGCCCAGCGAACGGGCAAAAGCGGCGGGCGCGCCCGTCGAAGTGGACATCTCCGCGATCAAGCCGGGTGAAAAGCTCACCGTTGAATGGCGCGGCAAGCCCGTGTGGATCGTCAAGCGCACGCCCGAGCAGCTGGCCGCCCTCAAGAAGGTCGATTCGCTGCTGGCCGACCCCAAGTCCGAGCGCAAGCCCGACGAACTCACGCCGGCTTACGCCCGCAACGAGGACCGGTCGATCAAGCCCGAGCTGCTGGTGGTGGTGGGCATCTGCTCGCACCTGGGCTGCTCGCCCTCGGACAAGTTCCAGCCGGGCGCCCAGCCCTCGCTGCCCGACGACTGGGCGGGCGGCTTCCTGTGCCCGTGCCACGGCTCCACGTTCGACATGGCCGGCCGCGTCTACAAGAACAAGCCCGCTCCCGACAACCTTGAGGTCCCGCCCCACATGTACCTGTCGGACACCCGGTTGCTAATCGGCGAAGACAAGAAAGCCTGAAGGTAGACACACATGGCTGAATTCAAGGAAATCTCCCCCAACGCCTCGGCGCTGGAAAAGGCGGGTAACTGGTTTGACAACCGGTTCCCCTCGGCGCTGTCGTTCTACAAGGGACACATGTCCGAGTACTACGCGCCGAAGAACTTCAACTTTTGGTACTTCTTCGGTTCGCTGGCGCTGCTGGTGCTGGTGATCCAGATCGTGACCGGCATCTTCCTGGTCATGCACTACAAGCCCGATGCGGCCAAGGCTTTCGAGTCGGTCGAATACATCATGCGCGATGTCCCATGGGGCTGGCTGGTGCGCTACATGCACTCCACCGGCGCTTCGGCCTTCTTCGTGGTGGTTTACCTGCACATGTACCGCGGCTTGATCTACGGCAGTTACCGCAAGCCGCGCGAACTGGTCTGGCTCTTCGGCTGCGCGATCTTCCTGGTGCTGATGGCCGAAGCCTTCATGGGATACCTGCTGCCCTGGGGCCAGATGTCCTACTGGGGCGCCCAGGTGATCGTTAACCTGTTTGCCGCCATCCCGTTTGTCGGCCCCGACCTTGCCCTGCTGATCCGCGGCGACTACGTGGTGTCCGATGCCACGCTCAACCGCTTCTTCAGCTTCCACGTCATCGCCGTGCCGCTGGTGCTGCTGGGTCTGGTGGCCGCGCACATCCTGGCGCTGCACGACGTGGGTTCCAACAACCCGGACGGCGTTGAAATCAAGGGCCCGAAAGCCCTGCGTGACGCCGAAGGTCACCCGCTGGACGGTATCCCCTTCCACCCGTACTACTCGGTGCACGACATCTTCGGTGTTGGCGTGTTCCTGATGGTCTTTACCGCCATCATCTTCTTCGCGCCCGAGTTCGGCGGCTACTTCCTGGAGTACAACAACTTCATCCCGGCCGACCCGCTCAAGACGCCCGCGCACATCGCGCCGGTCTGGTACTTCACGCCGTTCTATTCGATGCTGAGGGCCATCACCACCGAGATGATGTACGCCCTCATCGTCTGCGTACTGGGGGCAGCGGCCTTCGGCGCGCTCAAGGCGAAGATTCCCGCGATCTTCAAGGGCGCGGTCGTGGTCGTGGCTCTGGTGGCTGTCGCGCTGATGCTCTCGATCGACGCCAAGTTCTGGGGCGTGGTCGTGATGGGCGGCGCCGTGATCATCTTGTTCTTCCTGCCCTGGCTGGACTACAGCCCGGTCAAGTCGATCCGCTACCGCCCGCAATGGCACAAGTACATGTACGGCGTGTTCGTTGTGAACTTCATCGTGCTGGGCTACCTCGGCGTGCAGCCGCCGTCGCCGATTGGTGAGCGGGTGTCGCAGGTCGGCACGCTGTTCTATTTCGGTTTCTTCCTGCTGATGCCGTGGTGGAGCCGACTGGGTGAATTCAAGCCCGTGCCGGACCGCATCACCTTCGCCGCGCACTGAGCTGGAGCCTGACAACAATGAAGAAACTCATCCTCACTTTGATAGCGGCGCTGGGCTTCGTGGCCGGCGCTCAAGCGGCCGGCAGCGACAGCATCGTCTGGGACAAGGCGCCCGGCAACACCAACGACCTGCCTGCCCTGCAAAACGGTGCCCGCCTGTTCGTCAACTACTGCCTGAACTGCCATTCCGCCGCTTTCATGCGCTACAACCGCCTGAAGGACATCGGCTTGACCGAGCAGCAGATCAAGGACAACCTGCTGTTCACCACCGACAAGGTGGGCGACACCATGAAGGCCGCGATTGACCCGAAGCAGGCCAAGGACTGGTTCGGCGCCAACCCGCCCGACCTGACCGTGATCGCCCGTTCGCGCTCCGGCCATGGCGGAACCGGTGCCGACTACCTCTACACCTATCTGCGCACCTACTACCGCGACGAGACCAAGGCGACCGGCTGGAACAACCTGGCCTTCCCCAATGTCGGTATGCCGCACGCACTGTGGGAACTGCAGGGCGACCGCCAACCCGTTTACGAACCGCACGTGGAGCATGGCCACGAAGTCAAGGTCCTTACGGGCTGGAAGCAGGTCACACCCGGCAAGCTGACCCCCTTGCAGTACGACCAGGCCGTCGGCGACCTCGTGGGTTACCTGGCATGGATGGGTGAGCCCGAACAGAACACGCGTGTGCGGGTCGGCGTCTGGGTCCTGCTGTTCCTGGGCGTGTTCACCGTCTTCGCCTGGCGCCTGAACGCCTCGTTCTGGAAGAACATTCACTAACGGACAAAAACGCGGGCCGGTTTCGCCGGCGACGCGTCCTTGTGGAGTGGGCTGCATCTCGCGCCCACTCTTTTTGATTTAAGGAGCCTTCAACATGATGGTGCTGTACTCGGGAACGACCTGCCCTTTCTCCCACCGCTGCCGCTTTGTGCTGTTCGAAAAGGGCATGGACTTTGAAATCCGTGACGTCGACCTGTACAACAAGCCGGAAGACATCAACGTCATGA
>CALRME020000373.1:0-4074 GCA_943369045.1 Sphingobacterium thalpophilum | reverse complement strand
TGGACTGCACGGCGCGCGGCTGGAGGCCGCGCGACTTGAACCACTCGCCGATGCGCCGGGCCTGGGTGCGGCCTTCCTCGCTGAGGTTGCGCTGGGTACTGCACAGGTCCATTCGAAAACCCGGCGGGTCGCCGACACCGGAAACGGTCTGCGCGTGGCGCATCAGCACCACGCAGCCGCCCGTGAGCAGCCGGGCTTCGAACGTTTCGGCCTGGGCGCGTGCGGCGGGCAAGGCCAGCAGGCCAACCGCAGCGAAGGAAAATGAACGGCGTTGCATGACTAGCCGCGCAACAGGGCGTGCTCGGCCACTGCCAGCGTCTCGGGCTTGCCCGACAGCACCAGGGTATCGCCGTCTTCGAGCAGCGGGTCCGCATCCAGGTCGGCCGCCTTGCCATTGCCCCTGCGCAGGCTGACCACGCGAACACCCACGGCGTGCAGCGCGAAATGGCTCAGTGCCTTGCCTACCGGCTTGGCGCCAAACGGCAGCGTCAAAGTCGAAAGCCGCTCGTTGTCCATCTCGTGCACCGTGTCGTCGTCAGCGCCATGGAAGTAGCCGCGCAACAGGTTGTAGCGGGCATCGCGCTGGTCCTGCACGATGCGGATCACACGTCGCATGGGCACCCCCACCAGGGCCAGCGCGTGGCTGGCCAGCATCAGGGAGCCTTCCAGCGCCTCGGGCACCACCTCGGTGGCGCCGGCTTCCTGCAACTTCTCCAGGTCGTGGTCGTCGGTCGTCCGTACGATCACCGGCACCTGGGGCGCATGGGCGCGGGTGTTGGCCAGGACCTTCATCGCGCCCGGAACGTCCAGGTAGGTGACGACCACGGCGCTGGCGCGCGCCAGGCCGGCGGCCATCAGCGACTGCAGCCGCGCCGCGTCGCCAAACACCACGGAGTCACCGGCGGCGGCGGCCTGGCGCACGCGGTCGGGGTCCAGGTCCAGCGCCATGTAGGGAATGCCTTCGCGCTCGAGCATGCGGGCCAGGTTCTGGCCGCAGCGGCCGTAACCGCAGATGATCACGTGCTTGTTGGCATTGATGGACTTGCGCGCGATGGTGGTCATCTGCAGCGACTGCTGCAGCCATTCGCTGGCCACCAGCTTCATCACGATGCGGTTGCTGTACATGATGATGAAGGGCGTGGCCAGCATCGACAGGACCATGCTGGCCAGAATCGGGTTGAGCAGGGCCGGGGGCACCAGCGAGTTGGCCTGCGCCAGCGTCAGCAGCACGAAGCCGAATTCGCCGGCCTGCGCCAGGTACAGGCCGGTGCGCAGCGAAACGCCCATGGAGGCGCCGAACAGCTTGGCCAGCACGCTGATCATCACCAGCTTGAACAGCACGGGCAGCGTAGTCAGCAGCAGCACCAGCGCCCAGCGCTCGGCCACCAGCCGCCAGTCAAGCATCATGCCAATGGTGATGAAGAACAGCCCCAGCAGCACGTCGTGAAACGGCCGGATGTCGGTCTCCACCTGGTGCTTGTACTCAGTCTCCGAGATCAGCATGCCGGCGATGAATGCACCCAGCGCGAGCGACAGGCCGGCCAGTTCTGTCAGCCAGGCCAGGCCCAGCGTGATCAGCAGCAGGTTCAATACGAACAGCTCTTCGCTCTTGCGCCGCGCCACGATGGTCAGCCAGCTGCGCATGACCCTCTGCCCGCCCACCAGCAGCACGGCAATCAGCACAGCCGCCTTGAGGCCGGCCACTGCGAGCGCCATGAACAGCGCCTCGGGCTTGCTGCCCAGGGCCGGGATCAGCACCAGCAACGGCACCACAGCCAAGTCCTGGAACAGCAGCACACCCATCACGCGTTTGCCGTGCTCGGACTCCAGCTCGATTCGCTCAGCCATGAGCTTGACCACGATGGCGGTGCTGCTCATGGCCAGCGCGCCAGACAGCGCCAGCGCGGTTTGCCAGCTCATGCTCCACAGCCCGGGCGCCAGCGCCGCCAGGAACAAGGACGCAAAGGTGGCCAGCAGGATGGTCAGCGCCACCTGGAACAGGCCCAGTCCGAATACATGCTTGCGCATGGCGCGCAGCTTGGGGAGGTTGAACTCCAGCCCGATCACGAACATCAGGAACACCACGCCGAATTCGCCCAGGTGTCTGACCGCCTCGGAGTTGTTGCCCAGTGCCAGGGCATTCGGCCCGATCACCACACCCACGACAAGGTAGCCCAGCATCGGAGGCAATTTCAGCGACCGGCATGCCACCACCCCGAGCACAGCGGCCAGCAGGTACAGCAGGGTGACTTCGAGCGCGGACATGGGCCGATGCTAACCCGGCGGTGCGCGCAGACAGCCGCGAAAAGTAGAATGCCCCGATGACCTTTGACACCGCGCAGGCGCTACGCCTGGCCCAGGAGACATTCGACATCGAGGCGGCGGCCGTGCTGGGGCTGAAAACGCGCGTGGGCGAGTCGTTCGCGCAGGCCGTCCAGATGATGCTTGGCGTGCGCGGGCGCGTGGTGGTCATGGGCATGGGCAAGAGCGGCCATGTGGGCCGCAAGATCGCGGCCACCCTCGCCTCCACCGGCACGCCGGCCATGTTCGTGCACCCGGCCGAGGCCAGCCATGGCGACCTGGGCATGATCAAGGCGGTCGACCTGGTGCTGGCCATTTCCAACGGGGGCGAAAGCGAAGAGATCACCGTCATCCTGCCCGTGCTCAAGCGCCTGGGCGTGCCGCTGATCGCCATCACCGGCGGCAGGCAGTCCACACTTGCGAAACACGCCGACGCCGTGCTCGACAGCAGCGTTGAAAAGGAAGCCTGCCCGCTCAACCTGGCGCCTACCGCCAGCACCACGGCGCAACTGGTGATGGGCGATGCGCTGGCAGTGGCGTTGCTGGACGCCCGCGGCTTCAAGGAAGAGGACTTTGCCCGCTCACACCCCGGCGGCGCACTGGGCCGCAAACTGCTGACGCACCTGAGCGACCTGATGCGCAAAGGCGACGACATACCGAAGGTTGGACCGGACACCCCGTTCCCGCAGCTGATGCGCGAGATGAGCGCCAAGGGCCTGGGCGCGTCGGCCATCATCGACGATGGCGGCCGGGTACTGGGCATCTTCACCGATGGCGACTTGCGCCGGCTGGTTGAAAAGGGCGTGGACTTGCGCGCAGTGACCGCGCGCGAAGTGATGCATCCCGGGCCGCAGACCATCCGCCAGGACGCGCTGGCGGTGGAGGCGGCCGAGCTGATGGAAAAGCACCGGATCACCAGCGTGCTGGTGGTCGATGCCGACGGCCGCCTGTCCGGCGCACTCAACAGCAACGACCTGATGCGCGCCAAGGTCATCTGAACCCATGACCGCCAAATCCATGACGCCTGCACTCTATTTTTCGCCCGAACTCCTGCTGCAGGCCCAGGGCATCAAGGTCGCGTTCTTCGACGTGGACGGCGTGCTCACCGATGGCGGCCTGTACATGTCGGACCAGGGCGAGACGCTCAAGCGCTTCAACATCCTCGACGGCCAGGGGCTCAAGCTGCTGCAGCAGGCAGGCATTACGCCGGCTGTGATCACCGGGCGTGACTCCAAACCATTGCGCGGCCGGATGGCGGCGCTCGGCGTTACCCACGCCCATTTCGGCACCGACGACAAGCGCCCCGCGGCCGAGCAGACGCTCAAGGCGCTGGGCCTGGACTGGGGCCAGGCGGCCGGCATTGGCGATGACTGGCCCGACTTGCCGGTGCTCGGCGCCTGCGCGTTTGCCGCAGCACCGGCCAATGCGCATGCCGAAGTGAAGGCCCGTGCGCACTATGTGACCCAGGCTGCAGGAGGGTACGGTGCGGGACGGGAATTCTGCGACCTGCTGCTGGTGGCAAGCGGCCGCTACGCCGCACTGCTCCAGGGATTTTGCGCTTGAACACAAGCGCGCCCTGGCGTGCCACCGGCCTGGCCGTGCGCGCGGCATGGGAACAGGCGTCGGTCTACCTGCCCATCATCCTCATGGGCCTGATGGCGCTGGGCACTTACTGGCTGGTGCGCAACACCCCCGCGCTCGGCTCGCCCGAGGCGCAGAAGGCAGTCAATCATGAGCCCGACTACTTCATGCGCGGTTTTGCGGTCAAGACCT
>CALRME020000372.1:0-4077 GCA_943369045.1 Sphingobacterium thalpophilum | reverse complement strand
GGCTGGTATTTCTTCAGGACGCCGAACACGTCCGCCGGTGTGGGCCGCGACGGCAACAGAACGGCCGTGGCGCCCACGCTCATGGGAAAGGTCAGCCCGTTGCCCAGTCCGTAGGCGAAGAACAGCTTGGCCGCCGAATACACAACGTCGTCTTCGCGGATGCCCAGGATGGCCCGGCCGTACAGCTCCGCGGTCTGGATCAGGTGGCTATGCAGATGCACTGTGCCCTTGGGTGTGCCGGTGGAGCCGCTGGAATACAGCCAGAAGCAGGGTGCGTCGCTGCATGTGGGTTCCACTTTGGGGGCACCATCGCCGGACTGGATGAAGGTGGCCACGCAATCCTGGCCATCGTCGCCCGCGACGAACACCGTCTTGAGGGTGTCGACCTGGCCGATCAGCGGCTCGAAGGCCGGCAGCAAGGGTTTGGAGACGAACAAGGCTTGTGCGCGTGAATCGCGCAGCATGAAGTCGAAGTCCTTGGTGGTGAGCAGGGTGTTGGCGGCGACGGGCACCACGCCGGCCAGCATGCAGCCCAGGAACACGACCGGCCACTCCAGCGTGTCCAGCATCGCGATCAGCACGCGGGTTTCGGGCGTGAAGCCGCGTGCGCGCAGTGCGTTGGCAAAGCGGTGCGACTGGTCGGCCAGTTCGCCGTAGGTCAGTTGGGCGCCGCTGGCGGCATCGATGAAAGCCACCTTGGCCGCGCGGCCGGCATTGCGCTCTATCAGGTCATGCGCCGCGTTGTAGTCGCGCGGGATGTCCACGCGGGGCGGGCTGGCCCGGTGGTCGGCCGTACTCAGTTTCAGTTTCGTCAATTTCATACGGCCTGCAGTGCCAGCGCCAGCCACTCACGGCACCAGGCCGTGCCTTCGGTTTCGGGCATGGTGCCCTCGCTGGCGTTGTGGCACCAGACTTCGCCGATGCGCTGCGCGCCCAGGCCCTGCAGGCGCTCGTCGAACTTCTTGCCGCCGAAGCAGAAGGTTTGCATGTAGGTACTGTCGCCCAGCGCGATCACGCCGTAGCGCACGTGGCCCAGGTACTTGGGTTGCGCGTCGAGCGATTCGTAGAGCTGCCGCGCGTTGTCGGGCACGTCGCCCGAGCCGTAAGTGGACGAGCAGATGAGATAAAGTGCATCTTCGTCGAACACGCTGATGTCCAGGCCGTCCATCAGCTGCACTTCAATGTCCTCCACCAGATCAGCGCAATCCATCTGGATGGCTTGGGCTACATAGTCGGCTGTGCTGGTCATGGTGCCAACGAGGATCTTGAGTTTCATCATGGTCTCCAAAGATGAAATATATTGCTTGACTTCGCGATGACAGGAAGTATACTGCAATCTTGATCTAGCGCAAATAGAACGCAAAAAAATCTGCTAACCATGCAAGACGTGACCGACAACGAAATCAAGCCCACGCTCGCCGAACTCGGTGCACGGGTTCGCGCCTGGCGCGCCCGGCGCGGCATGACGCGCAAGCAGCTGGCCGCCGACTCGGGCCTGTCCGAGCGCTTTCTGGCCGATGTGGAAAGCGGCAAGGGCAACGTCTCCATCAATTCGCTGGAAGCGGCGGCCCGCGCGCTGAATATCACCATTCTTGAATTGCTGCAGGACGCGCCGCGCCCGGCGCTGTCGCGCCTGCACAGCCTGCTCTCGCGCCTGGACGACGGCCAACTCGACCAGGCCCATACGCTGCTGGGGGCCACCTTCGGCCTGGGCGATGCGCAAGGCCGCGAGCACCGCGTGGCCCTGATCGGCCTGCGCGGGGCAGGTAAAACCACACTGGGCGAGCCGTTGGCCGCGCAGCGGGGCGTGCCCTTCGTGGAGCTGGACCGCGAGATTGAGCGCGAAGCCGGCACCAGCATGAACGAGATCCTGCTGCTGCACGGCCAGGCCGGCTACCGCCGCTACGAGCGCCGCGCACTGTTCCGCATTGCCGAGGACCATGCCGATGGCGTCGTGATGACCACGGGCGGCTCCATCGTCAGCGAGCGCGAGACCTTTGACCTGCTGCAAAGCCGCTTTTACTGCGTCTGGCTCAAGGCCAGCCCGGAGGAGCACATGAGCCGCGTGGTTGCGCAAGGCGACATGCGGCCGTTTCACACCACACGCGGCGACGATGGACAAATCGCACAAAGCGCGATGGGAGAGGCGCTGGAAGACATCCGCCGAATTCTCTCCAGCCGCGAAGCCCTGTATGCGCGTGCCGACGCCGTGGTCGATACGGCAGCGCGCAGCGTCAGGCAATCCCTGAAAGACCTGGACCGTGCGGTTCCAGGCACCCCATTGAAGGAGACGAAATGAATGCAATGACCGAACCCCTGATGTTCAAGCAGGGTGACCGCGAGATGGTGAGCTTTGCCACCCACCCCACGAAGTACCAGCACTGGACGCTGAGCGTCGAAGGCGAGGTGGCGCGCCTCAAGCTGGACATCAACGAGGACGGCGGCATCAAACCGGGCTACAAGCTCAAGCTCAATAGCTACGACCTGGGCGTGGACATCGAACTGCACGACGCCATCAACCGCGTGCGCTTCGAGCACCCGGCCGTGAAAGTGGTGGTGTTCGAGTCGGGCAAGGAAAAGATCTGGTGCTCGGGCGCCAACATCTACATGCTGGGCGTCTCCACGCACGGATGGAAGGTGAATTTTTGCAAGTTCACCAACGAGACCCGCAACGGCCTGGAGGACTCGTCCCGCAATGACGGCCTGAAGGCGATCGCGTCGGTGACCGGCGCCTGCGCCGGCGGCGGCTACGAACTCGCCCTGGCCTGCGACCGCATCATCATGGTGGACGACCGCTCGTCCACCGTCAGCCTGCCCGAAGTGCCGCTGCTTGGCGTGCTGCCCGGCACGGGGGGCCTGACCCGCGTGACCGACAAGCGCAAGGTGCGCCGCGACCTGGCCGACATCTTCTGCACGACAAGTGAAGGTGTTCGCGCTGATCGCGCGAAAGACTGGAAGCTGATCGACAACCACGCCAAGCCGCAGCAGTTCCCGCAGCTGCTTGCTAGCGAAATTGAAGCGCTCAAAGCACAGTCCACGCGCTCTACCGCCGGTTCTGCCTCTGGAAAAGGCATAGAACTCACGCCCCTGAACGCCGTCATCGACGACAAGGGGTACCACTACAGCACGGTGGACGCGCAGGTGGACCGCCAGGCCCGCATCGCCACCATCACCCTGAGTGCGCCCACGGCGGCTGTCGAATCCACGCCCGAAGCCATCGAAGCTGCCGGCGCCAACTGGTGGCCCCTGAAGCTGGCGCGCGAGCTGGACGACGCCATCCTGAACCTGCGCACCAACGAGCTGGAAACCGGCACCTGGGTGTTCAAGACCCGCGGCGACGCCAACCGCGTAATGCAAGCCGACGCCGTGCTGGAAGCCAACAAAGGCCACTGGCTGGTACGCGAAACGATCGGCGCGCTGCGCCGCACCCTGGCCCGGATCGACGTGACCAGCCGCTCGCTGATCGCGCTGGTCGACGAAGGCTCCTGCTTCGCCGGCACCTTCTACGAGCTGGCGCTGGCCAGCGACCGGATCTACATGCTGGACCTGCCCGATTCGCCCGATGCCGCGCCCGCGTTGCAGATGAATGTGGCCAACTTTGGCCGCTACCCCATGGTCAACGGCCTGACGCGCCTGCAGACGCGCTTCAACGAAGACGCCGAAACCATCCGCTCGCTCGAAGGCGTCAAGGACAGCCCGCTGCGCGCCGACCAGGCGCTGGGCCTGGGCCTTGTGACGCTGACGCCCGACGACATCGACTGGGAAGACGAAATCCGCATCATGCTGGAGGAGCGCGCCTCGCTCTCGCCCGACGCCATGACCGGCATGGAAGCCTCGCTGCGCTTCCCCGGCAAGGAGACGATGGAAACACGCGTCTTCGGCCGCCTCTCGGCCTGGCAGAACTGGATCTTCATCCGCCCCAATGCCGTCGGCGAAGACGGCGCCCTGAAATTGTTTGGCACTGGGAAAAAGGCCAAGTTCGACTGGAAGCGAGTCTGAAGACTTTGCGGGACAGACCTTCAGCTCTGTCCTCAACTGATTAGGAAATTTATGAGCAACATCGACCTGCAAGCCCTG
>CALRME020000371.1:0-4109 GCA_943369045.1 Sphingobacterium thalpophilum | reverse complement strand
CTGTCGGGCGGGCAGCAGCAACGTGTCGCACTCGCCCGTGCCCTGATCACCCAGCCGCGCGTGCTGCTGCTCGACGAACCCCTTTCCGCGCTCGACCCTTTCCTTCGCATCCAGATGCGCGCCGAGCTGCGCCGCTGGCAGAAAGAGCTGGGCCTGACCTTTATCCACGTCACGCACTCGCAGGAAGAAGCGATGGCGCTGGCCGACACCATGGTGGTGATGAACCACGGCCTGATCGAGCAGGTCGGTTCGCCCCACGAGATCTACAACGCGCCGGCCACCGAATTCATCGCCCGCTTCATGGGCGGCCACAACGTCATTGACACCGGCGCCGGCAAGATCGCCGTGCGCAACGACCACATGCTGATCGCGCCCTCGGACCCGATGGCGCCGGCCACCGGCATCGCCGGCATGGGCGCGACCATCACCGACGTGGAGTACCAGGGCACCTATGTGCTGCTGGGGCTCGACGCGCAGACCGCCACGGGCCCCACAGGCGTCTCGGTGATGCTGCCCGAAGCCACCTTTGCCCAGCGCCCTTACGCGCTCAACGAATCCGTTCACCTGTCCTGGCACGCAGCTCACGCATTGCGTGCCTGATTTCCGTTTTTTCACAAGGAGCCAACCATGTCCGACGACACCATTGATTTGAAATCCGGCCTGCAACGCCGCACCGTGCTGACCGGCATGGCCGGCATCCTCGCCACCGGCATGGCGCCGGCAATCGGCCAGGAAAAGATCGTCCTGCGCTACCTGGGCACGGCAGTGAACCAGGACAAGGCCATCGGCGAGAAGTTCAAGGCCGACACCGGCATCGAAATTCAATACGTGGCCGTGACCACCGACGACGTGACCAAGCGCGCCGTCACCGCGCCCAACAGCTTCGACCTGATCGACACCGAGTACTTCTCGCTCAAGAAGATCGTCCCCACGGGCAACCTCAAGGGCATCGACACCAAGAAGATCAAGAACGCCGACAAGATCACCTCGCTGTTCACCACCGGCACCGTCGCCGGCAAGAAGGTCGGCGACCAGGGCACCGCACCCAAGAAGGTGATCTACCTGGAAAGCGAAAAGTCCAAGAAATTCTCGGCCACGCCCACGCAGTTCATGTCGCTGATCCCCACCGTGTACAACGCCGACACGCTGGGCATCCGCCCCGACCTGATCAAGCGCCCGATCTCCTCCTGGGCCGAGCTGCTGAACCCCGAATTCAAGGGCAAGGCCGCGATCCTGAACATTCCTTCGATCGGCATCATGGACGCCGCGATGGTCGTGGAAGCCAAGGGCATCTACAAGTACCCCGACAAGGGCAACATGACCAAGAAGGAAATCGACCTGACGATCAACACGCTGATCGAAGCCAAGAAGGCCGGCCAGTTCCGCGCGCTGTGGAAGGACTTCAACGAGTCGGTCAACCTGATGGCATCGGGCGAAGTGGTGATCCAGTCGATGTGGTCGCCTGCCGTGACGGCCGTGCGCACCAAGGGCATCGCCTGCAACTTCCAGCCCCTGAAGGAAGGCTATCGCGCCTGGGCCGCCGGCTTTGGCCTGCCGGCCACACTGTCGGGCAAGAAGCTTGATGGCGCCTATGAATTCATCAACTGGTTCCTCGACGGCTGGGCCGGCGCCTACCTGAACCGCCAGGGCTACTACAGCGCGGTGCTCGACACGGCCAAGTCCAAGATGGAAGCCTACGAGTGGGCCTACTGGATGGAAGGCAAGCCCGCCAGCCAGGACATCAAGAGCCCCAATGGAGATGTGCTGGCGAAGGCAGGTGCTGTGCGCGACGGCGGCAGCTACGAAGCCCGCATGGGCGGCATCGCCTGCTGGAACGCCATCATGGACGAGAACGAGTACATGGTGAAGAAGTGGAACGAGTTCGTCGCAGCGTAATTGACTGAACCATGAGCACCACCAACATCGACCGAACCGTTCCCGCCTGGTGGCAGGCGGGGCCGTTCGCGGCGGTGTTCGTGGTGTTCTTCCTCATCCCGCTGGCCCTCACGTTGATGGTCAGCTTCTGGAATTTCAACGAGTACGAGCTGATTCCCGGCTTCACGCTCAAGAACTATTTCGCGATCTTTGAAGGTTGCGGCAAGCTCAACGAGCGGGGAGACCTGTGCGTCTCGCTCGCCACTTATCTTTCGACGCTGAAGTTCTGCCTGCTGGTGTGGTTCATCACCCTGGTGTTCGGCTTCGCCGTCGCGTATTTCCTGGCCTTCCATGTGCGCTCTTCGGGCATGCAGACGGCCCTGTTCGTGCTGTGCACCGTGCCCTTCTGGACGTCCAACGTGATCCGCATGATCTCGTGGGTGCCGCTGCTGGGGCGAAACGGCCTGGTCAACCAGGGCCTGATGGGCATGGGCTTTGTGGACAAGCCGGTGGAATGGCTGCTGTTCTCCGATTTCTCGGTGGTGCTGGCCTTCGTGCACCTCTACACCATGTTCATGATCGTGCCGATCTTCAACAGCATGATGCGCATCGACCGCTCGCTGCTGGAGGCGGCGAGTGACAGCGGTGCCTCGGGCTGGCAGACGCTGTGGAACGTGATCGTGCCGCTGTGCAAGACGGGCATCCTGATCGGCTCGATCTTCGTCATCACCATCGTCATGGGCGACTTCGTCACCATCGGCGTGATGGGCGGCCAGCAGATCGCCTCGGTGGGCAAGATCATCCAGGTGCAGACCTCCTACCTGCAGTTCCCGCTCGCGGCGGCCAACGCCGTAATCCTTCTCGCGGTGGTGCTGATGATCATCTGGGGCCTGACCCGGCTGGTCGACATCCGGAAGGAACTATGAACGAACCCCGCGCCCCCGGCTACTGGCCGCTGGCCTTTGTGTTCGGCCTGTTCGTGCTGTTCATGTACGGGCCCATGCTGACCATCTTCGTGCTCTCGTTCCAGGGACCTGAGGGCGGCCTGACCTTCCCGCTGCGCGGCCTGTCGCTGCACTGGTTCTACAAGCTGGCCGAGGGTCTGGGCACGGTGGACATCGGCGCCGCCTTCCGCCGCTCACTGATGCTGGGCGCGGTGGTGATGGCTTTCACGGTGGTGTTATCGGTGCTGGCGGGCCTGGCCTTCCGCAAGAAGCTCAACGGAGGCAACGCCCTGTTCTTCGTCACGGTGGCCAGCCTGATCATGCCGTCCATCATCGTGTCGCTGGGCATCGGCCTGCAGTTCCGCCTGATCGACACGGGCATCAAGTCCATGCTGTCCGAAGCCATGCTGGAAAACTACGGCACCGCGCTGGGCCTGCTCACTTCGGCGCTGGGCGCGCACCTGACCTGGACCCTGCCCTTCGGCCTGCTCATCATGTTCGCGGTGTTCAACCGCTTCAACCCCGCGTATGAAGAAGCCGCACGCGACCTGGGCGCCACGCCCTGGCAGACCTTCCGCCATGTGGTGCTGCCGCTGATCGGGCCTTCGGTGGTTGGCATCGGCATGTTCGGCTTCACGCTCAGCTGGGACGAGATCGCCCGCACCTCGCAGGCGATTGGCGACGTGAACACCCTGCCGCTGGAACTGCAGGGCCTCACATCTACCGTGACCACACCGTCCATCTATGCGCTG
Organism: Sphingobacterium thalpophilum; assembly: GCA_943369045.1. Classification (GTDB taxonomy): domain Bacteria; phylum Pseudomonadota; class Gammaproteobacteria; order Burkholderiales; family Burkholderiaceae_C; genus Ramlibacter. The sequence goes on along the minus strand of CALRME020000371.1, from coordinate 538 downwards.
GGCACCGTGACCACCATCGTGTCGTTCCTGGTGATGGGCGTGGCCGTGGGCCTGGCCACGCTGCTGGGCAGGCGCCAGAAGAAGGCCGGCAGATGACTTCGGTGGCTGCGGCGCCCCTGACCGACAACGAGATGTACGAGCGCATGGTCTCCGCCATCCTCGACCACCGGCTGCCGCCCGGCACCAAACTGGTCGAGGACAAGCTGGCCACGGCCTTCGGCGTTTCGCGCACCCGCATCCGGCCGGTGCTGGTGCGCCTGGCCAACGAGCAGGTGGTCACGCTCACACCCAACCGCGGCGCGTCGATCGCGCAGCCCAGCGAACAGGAGGCGCGCGAGGTGTTCGAGGCGCGGCGACTGATCGAGCCCACGCTGGTCGAGCTGTTCATTGCCCGCGCCAGCACCGCCGACATCGACCACCTCAAGGCCTGCATCGAGCAGGAGGAGGCGGCGCGCCTGGCGGGCGACATGCGGCGCGCCATTCGCCTGTCGGGTGATTTCCATTTGCAGATCGCCGAGCGGGCAGGCCACCAGACGCT
>CALRME020000370.1:0-4113 GCA_943369045.1 Sphingobacterium thalpophilum | reverse complement strand
CGGTAAGCGCCCGCAGGATGTTGGCCACAGCCAGCCCTGAGGGAAAGTCCAGCCGCAGGCGGTCTACCAGGATCGGCGTGTAGAGCATGCCCACGCCCACGCCGAACATGCCTATGCACAGCAGGTAGGCCACCAGTTGCCACGCAGGCGGCTGCGGCAGGCCCATCCACACCATCGCCTGGATCAGCACGCCCAGCGCGCTCATGCTGGCCACCGACGAGGCCGCCGTCTGGATGTAGTTGGCGCCGTGCTTGCCGTCCGCGCCATAGCCCAGGGTGACGGCAGAGCCCAGCAGGCCGGCCAGCACCTGGCCGCCGACGAAGAAGCCCAGCGAGAAATTCATGTAGGCCGCGGTGACGCCGGCCAGCGGCCCCAACACGAACACGCCGACAACGGCGAGCAGCAGGTGGTAACGCCAGCTGCCCTGCGCCGGCAGCCAGGCCCAGCGGGTGGTGGAGGTGGAGCTGGCGGGGTCGTCCATGATGTGCAGTATCGGGGGAAATTGTCACAGCTTCCGCAGGCACTACTGCCCCGCTGGCGCAGGAGCGCCTTTCTAGAATTTGCCGATGATCGAACTCGGCACACAACACAGGTTATGGGGGCTTGGCAGCAATGGCGTGGCGCTGCACTCCAGGGCTGTCCTGATCACGGCGCACGGCGTTCCCCGGCTTTTCAACTCCACCTTTACCGTGCCGGCGGGCACCACTGTGGCGTTCTTTGGCGCCGAGGGCGTAGCCCTGCTGGACCCGGGTTTCCGGCAGGCAGCCAGGCTGTCACGCCACACGCCGCAGGAAGAGCTGGCCCTCGCGCCGCGCGAGCGCAGGGGGCTGGCGCCCTACGAACTTTTTGGGCCTGGCACGCGCTGCCCGGATTACTCGTTGACCAAATACCAGGGCTACCACTCGCACACGACAGGGGCCATCTTCGGCATCCTGGCAAAGCCTTTTCTCGGGGCCGGCGCCGAGAGCTACACCGATATCGACAATTTTCTGCGCGACAACCAGACCGCCGTTCGCCAGGACGATGTGACGCGCGATGCAATGGACATCGTCACCATCCGCTACCGGCCGGGCCGGATATCTACAACCCTGTCGGAAACGATCACCGTTCTGAGAAGCGCTGGCTACCGCTATGAATTCATCATGTGCTCGTTCTGCCGCGGCATCTTTGGCGGCCACGACGCTACACGGAACAACTTCCTGACCGCAATCGCTCACGAATAGCCGCGCACCGCTTCAGGGAAGGAACCGGTGCCGGAAGCTTTCCTGCGGCATCAAGCATGTCTCCGAGCGGCCGAACCAACGGTAGCGGTTGCGCGCCAGCCAGCGATAGAGCGAGTCGCGGATGGGGGCCGGCACCAGCCACGCGGCCCACGCGAGCTTCCATGGCCAGCCCAGCGCGTTGAGCACGCGCAGGATGGCGCCGGTGTGCTGCCAGACCTGCTGCCCATCGACCAGCAGCAGCGTCTCCAGCCCCTGGACGCGCAGCCCTGCTCTGGCCAGCAGCGCCTGCCCGGTTTCGCCCTGGATGGACGCATAGCGCAGCACCTGGCGATGGTCATGCCGCAGCAGGAATTTCACCCAGCCGTCGCACAGCAGGCATTGGGCATCGAAGACGACGATCATGTGGTGGCCCCCATCCAGGGAAGTTCCAGGCTGCCTTCGTAGCGGGTCACCCTGCCAGCACCCGGCACAACGGCCTGGACGTCAAAGTGGATGGCACCCTCTGTTCCATGCTCGCGCGCCACGATTCGGGGCAGCAGCCATCGCGGACAGGGCACCCCCAGGAAGCGCATGCTGACCAGCCGCATGACCAAGGCCCCGTGCTCTTCCTCGAGCTTGAAAAGCAGGGTGGCGGCGCCCAGGCTCTCCTGCACGAATCCGCCCTCGGAGGTCAGCACCGATGACAGGGTGTGCGCCGGAAACACACGTGTCCAGCGCTCCCGCAAGGGCGCGGCGTCGAGCTCAAACCGGATCGCCCCTTCCTGAGCCTTCACTGGCATGTGGATGCAGCGTGCCAGGAGTGAAGCCAGTGCCGTCTCAGGCGGCGTTGCAGTGACCGTGCCCCGCAGGCTCACCTGTCCTTGCAGCCTGTGGAACTGCTGGACGGCCGCATCGAGCCTTGCATAGTCCGGGCCCAAGGCGCGCTCGTACATTGACGGCCCGCTCACTGGCACAAATCCTCCAGCGCCCCCTGGAGGGTGGGGTGCTTGAAGACAAAGCCCGCATCCAGCAGCCGCGCCGGATGCACGCGCTGGCCTTCGAGCAGCAGGTCGGACTGCTCGCCCAGCATCAGCCGCATGGGCCAGCCCGGCGCAGGGACGATGCTCGGGCGGTGCAGAACCTTGCCGGCAGTTGCGGCAAATTCCTGCTGCTGCAGCTGCTGCGGCGCGGTGAAGTTCCATGCTGTCAGCGCGGCCTGGGTGTCTGCGCCTTCGGCGGGTGCGCGATTCATGAGCCAGGCAATGCCGCGCACAACGTCCTCGATGTGGATCCATGACATCCATTGCCTGCCCGTGCCGATCCGTCCGCCCACACCCAGGCGGAAAGGCAAAAGCATCATGGGCAATGACCCACCCTGGCCCAGTACCACGCCCAGCCTGATGCACGCCACCGCTACGCCATGACCGGCCGCAGCCGCGGCCGCCTCTTCCCACAGGCGGCACAGGTCGGACATGAACACGGGTTGCGGCGGGGCGGTTTCAGGCAGCGGCGCATCTTCGCCTTGCGGCTGCACGCCGTAGTAGCCAATCGCGGAGGCTGACACCAGCAGACGGGGCTTGACCTGCAGGCGGCCCATCCAGGCCACGAGTTCATCGGTGAGTGCGACCCGGCTGCGCATGAGCAAGGCCTTGCGCCTGGCGGTCCATCGCCAGCCAAGGATGCGCGCGCCTGCCAGGTTGATGACCACGTCGACCGGCGGCGCAGAAGGGACGGCGTCGGGCGAGCCGAAGCAGTTCACGCGCCCCTGGAATTGCTTCGCGGCGGCTGCGGGACGTCGCGTCAGCACCGTGACACGGTGGCCATCGGCGAGCAAGGCATCCACGAGCGTCTTGCCAATAAACCCCGTTGCGCCGGCTACCAGCACATGGCTGGGTGAGGCCGCGAATGAAATCTGCATGCGCCAGTGTGCCTGACGCCGCCGGACTATCCGGGCTTGCGGTTATTTGGCCTTCGCCACGATCTTCTGGTCGATCGCGCCGAAGATGCTCTGGCCGTCCTTGCCTTTCATCTCGATGCGGATGGTGTCGCCGAACTTCATGAATTCGGTGGAGGGCTTGCCGTCCTGGATGGTTTCGATGGCGCGCTTCTCGGCGATGCAGCTGTAGCCCCTGGGCCACTCGGTCTTGCCGTCTTTTTCCACGCCCTTGTTGCTCACGGTGCCCGAGCCGACGATACTGCCGGCGCGCACATTGCGCGTCTTGCAGATGTGGGCGATGAGCTGGCCGAAGCTGAAGGTCATCTCTGGCCCGGCGTCGCACATGCCGACGCGGCGGCCGTTCCAGGTGCTGGTGATGGTCTGGTGCAGGCGGCCCTTATCCCAGGCTTCGCCCACTTCGTCGAGCGTCACGGCCACGGGGCTGAACGCCGTGGCAGGTTTGCTCTGGAAGAAGCCAAAGCCCTTGGCCAGTTCGGCCGGGATCAGGTTGCGCAGCGACACGTCGTTGGCCAGCATCAGCAGGCGCACGCCATCGAGTGCCTGCTCGGGCGTGGCGCCCATGGGCACGTCGCCGGTGACGACCGCGATCTCGGCCTCGAAGTCGATGCCGTGTTCTTCGCTGGCGCAGACCACGTCGTCGCAGGGGCCGATGAAATCATCGCTGCCACCCTGGTACATCAGCGGGTCGGTGTAGAAGGTTGCGGGCACTTCGCTCTTGCGGGCAGCGCGCACCAGCTCCACGTGGTTGATGTAGGCCGAGCCGTCGGCCCACTGGTAGGCGCGCGGCAGCGGCGCCATGCATTGCGCGGGGTCGAACGGGAAAGCATGGCGCGCCTTGCCGCTGTTGAGGGTCTGGTACAGGTCCTCCAGTTGCGGAGATATGAAGCCCCAGTCGTCGAGCAGCTGCTGCATCTTGGCGGCAATGCCGGTCGCATAATGAGCCGTGCTCAGGTC
>CALRME020000369.1:0-4117 GCA_943369045.1 Sphingobacterium thalpophilum | reverse complement strand
CACTTCCCGATCAACACGCTGATGCTGATGCGCGGTGCCGCCGCCCTGCAGCTGCGCCAGCCGGAGAAACTTCGCGAGTACGGTGACGCCGTGTTCCGCGCGATCTGGGTCGATGGCAAGAACATGAACGACCCGCAGGTGGTGGCCGGCGTGCTGCACGGCGCGGGGTTCGACCCGATGGCGCTGCTGCAGATGACCATGGAACCCGAGGTCAAGGACCGGCTCAAGGCCACGACGCAGGAGGCCGTGGACCGCGGCGTCTTCGGTGCACCCACTTTCTTCATTGGCGGCCAGATGTACTGGGGCCAGGACCGGCTTGATTTCGTTAAAGAGGCACTTCAAAAATGAGCGACAACAAAGACATACTGACCCACGTCGAGGGCGGCGTGATGACAGTCACCTTCAACCGGCTGGACAAGAAGAACTCCATCACCGCCGCGATGTATGCCGCCATGGCCGACGCGCTGGCGCAGGCCGAGGCCGACGCCGCCGTGCGTGTGGTGGTGTTCCAGGGCCACGAGACCATCTTCTCGGCAGGCAACGACATCGGCGACTTCCTCAACAAGCCGCCCGCCGGCATGGACTCGCCGGTCTTCCGCTTCCTGCGCGGCATCGCGGCCTTCCCAAAGCCGGTGGTCGCGGCCGTCTGCGGCCCGGCCGTTGGCATCGGCACCACAATGCTTTTCCATTGCGACCTGGTCTACGCTGGCGACAACGCCGCCTTCTCCATGCCCTTCGTCAACCTGGGCCTGTGCCCCGAGGCTGCATCGAGCCTGCTGGTGCCCCAGATGCTGGGCTACCACCGCGCGGCGGAAGCGCTGCTGATGGGCGAGCCCTTCATGGCCGAAGCTGCGCTCGAAGTGGGCCTGGTCAACCGCGTGCTGCCGCCGACGGAGGCAAGCAACTACGCCCAGGCGCAGGCGCGCAAGCTGGCTGCCAAACCGATCAGCTCGCTGGTGGAAACCAAGCGCCTGATGAAGAAAGGCCAGGCGCAACTCGTGAAACAGCAGATGGACGACGAGGGCGCGAGCTTCGGCCGCATGCTGGGCGAGCCCGCCGCGAAGGAAGCCTTCGGCGCCTTCATGGAAAAGCGCCGGCCTGACTTTTCAAAGGTCTGACATGACACTCAAAGGAAAAACCCTCTTCATCACCGGCGCCTCGCGTGGCATCGGCCTGGCCATCGCCAGACGTGCAGCGGCCGATGGCGCCAACATCGTCATCGCCGCCAAGACAACGGAAACCAACCCGAAGCTGCCCGGCACCATTCACAGCGCGGCTGAAGAGATCAGGGCATCCGGCGGCCAGGCGCTGCCGTTGCAGGTGGACATCCGCGACGAAGCGAACGTGCAGGCGGCGGTCGCGGAGGCCGTGAAGACCTTTGGCGGTATTGACATCCTCATCAACAACGCCAGCGCCATCAGCCTGACCGACACCGAGCACACGCCCATGAAGCGCTACGACCTGATGAACCAGGTCAATGCGCGCGGTACTTACCTGTGCACCCAGGCCTGCCTGGAGGAGCTCAAGAAGTCGGCCGCCGCGGGCCGCAAGCCGCAGGTGCTCAACATGTCGCCGCCGCTGTCGATGAAGCAGCACTGGTTTGCGCCGCACACGGCCTACACCATGGCCAAGTACGGCATGAGCATGTGCACACTGGGCCATTCCGGTGAGTTCAAACAATACGGCATCGCGGTCAACAGCCTGTGGCCGCGTACGGCGATTGCGACTGCGGCGCTGCAGATGATCCCCGGCGTGCAGCTGGACATGTGCCGCACGCCCGAAATCCTCTCGGACGCCGCGTACTTCATCCTCACTTCGCCCGGAACCAACACCGGCAACTTCTACATCGACGACGAATTGCTGGCCGCCCACGGCGTCACGGACCTGGAGAAGTATTCCGTGAAGCCGGGCACGAAGAATTTCATCCCCGACTTCTTCGTCGACTGATCCGGCTAAAGCAGTATCCATGCGGCTTCCCGGCCATTTTCGGGCTGCAGGCCGCGCCGGTATTGCTTGAGGACCTGGCGCTGTTACACGCGTTCGGCGGCGCCGCCGGTATGATTTCGCCATGCCCTACATGCTCCTGATCCACGAAACCGTAGGCCAGCGCGTTGAGCGCGGCCCTGTCGACGGCGAGGCCGTCTTCGCCCGCATGCTCAAGTTCGCGGATGAGCTCAAGGCCGAGGGCGTGTTGCTGGGCGTGGAGTCGCTGGGTTCGCAGGACGAAGGTGCGCGCGTGCAGGTGCGCGGCGCCCAGGCCCGCGTTGTCGACGGGCCGTTCGCCGAAGCCAAGGAAATGGTGGGTGGATTCTTCCTGGTGGACTGCGCCACCCGCGACGAGGCGATCGCCATCGCCAGGCGCTGCCCGGCCGCGGAATGGGCGACCGTCGAGGTCCGGTCCACCGGCCCCTGTTACACCTGAGCCGGAAAATATTTCGCTGACCGGTGTCGATTCCGCGCCGGCTGCTTCGTCGTAACAACAAGAGGCCGGATTTTCCGGCCCTGTTCAACTCAAGGAGCACGCCATGCGGTTCATGATCATCGTGAAGTCCTGTCCCGAATTCGAGGCCGAGACCACGCCCCAGACCCCCGACGAACAGCTGATGAAGGACATGGCCGATTTCCACGAAGAAATGGCCCGGGCCGGCGTGCTGCTGGACGGCAGCGGCCTGCAGCCCAGCCGCAAGGGCTGGCGCATCCACTACGACGGCCAAAAGCGTACTGTCATCGACGGCCCCTTTGCCGAAAGCAAGGAACTCATCGCCGGCTTCACCATCATCCAGGTGCGCAGCCGTGAAGAAGCGATGGAGTGGGCGCGCCGCTTTCCCAACCCCGCCGGCCGCGACAAGGAAGCGGTGATCGAGGTGCGCCAGCTCTACGAACTGGACGACTTCGGGCCCGGCGAGCAGGTCGACCGCTTCCGCGAAATGAACACGCCCAGCCAGAAATAGTCAGAAGGACACGGTCATGATCAAGACCATTGTTTTCGTTGTCCTGGGCCTGCTGGTGCTGGCCATCGCCACCGTGCTGGTGCTGGCCTCCAGCAAGCCCGACACCTTTCGCGTGCAGCGCAGCGTGCTGATGGCGGCGCCGGCCGATCGCATCTTCCCGCTCATCGCTGACCTCAGGCAGATGAACAGCTGGAACCCCTTCGTCAAGCGCGATCCACAGGTCAAGGGAAGCTACAGCGGCCCCGCGGCAGGAGCCGGCGCCACTTACGTTTTCGAGGGCAAGCAGGCCGGCACAGGCAGCATCCGCGTCACCGATACCGCAGTACCCACGAAGGTGGCGATGAAGCTGGACATGACTGCGCCGATGGCGGCGAGCAACGACGTGCTGTTCGTGCTGGCGCCCGAAGGCGGCGCGACCCGCGTCACCTGGTCGATGCAAGGGCCCAGCCCCTTCCTGGGCAAGGTGATGGGCGTTCTCATGGACATGGACAAGATGGTGGGCGGCGCCTTCGAGGAAGGCCTCGCCGAACTGAAAGCCCGCGCCGAAGGCGCATGAAGCCAACCCAAGGAGAACCCTGATGTCACGCCAGATCTTCGTCAACCTGCCCATCAAGAACATGGAAAAGAGCCAGGCCTTCTTCAAAAGCCTGGGTTTTTCCTTCAACCCGCAGTTCACCAACGACCAGGGCGCCTGCATGGTCGTCAGCGAGAACCACAATTACGTGATGCTGCTGGTCGAGCCCTTCTTCCAGGGCTTCACCAAAAAGGCGATCGCCGACGCCACGAAGACCACGGAAGTGCTGATCTGCCTTTCGTGCGAAAGCCGCGCCGAGGTCGATGAGCTCGTGGCCAAAGCGCTGGCCGGCGGAGGCACCGCACCCAACCCCAAACAGGACCACGGCTTCATGTACAGCCACGGCTTCACCGACCTGGACGGCCATATCTGGGAAGTGATGTGGATGGACCCCAATGCAGCGCCGCCGCAGGCTTGATGCATTCAGCAACCCATCAGGCGATCTCGGCGGTCTGGCGCATCGAGTCCGCGAAGATCGTGGCCGTGGTGGCGCGCATGGTGCGCGATATCGGCGTGGCCGAGGAACTGGCGCAGGATGCTCTGGTCTCGGCGCTGGAGAGCTGGCCCACCAAGGGTGTGCCTGACAAGCCGG
>CALRME020000368.1:0-4118 GCA_943369045.1 Sphingobacterium thalpophilum | reverse complement strand
CCCGGTGCGTGACGTCGAATTGCAGCCGCTGGTACCGGGGGCGGAGTTGATGTGTGTGATGCTGGGCGCGCTCATTCCCTGCCTGTTGGGCTACTGCGTGATGCGCTCGATCGGGCGTCGCGTGCTTTTTCTCCCATTGGTGATGGCAGCAGGCGTTGGCGCGTCGGCGCTCTCGGCTGCGCTGAGCTGGGGGCCGTCGCATGCGTGGGCGTGGCTGAGCCTGCCGGTCAGTGTGGGGTTGTCCGCCGCTATTGTGGTGGCGCTGCTCCTGCTGCCCCTGCCGCGGCGCGGCTGCGCTGCCCTCCTGTTGCTGGCGCTGGCACTGCACCTGAGCCTGCTGAACCAGGCGCCGGCCAGCGCCTATTTCACCCAGACGCTGCAGACCTGGGAGCAGGGCCGCTTCATCCGTTTCCATGGCGTGGCCCAGTGGTTGGGCTGGCTCTGGCCCTATGCGGCGCTGGTGTATGTGCTGCTGCGGGTTTCGCGCAGCGACGCGAAAACTAGAATCGGTTCATGAGCGATACCCCGGCTTCCTATTACGAGCGCCACATCTTCTTCTGCCTGAACAAGCGCGAAAACGGCGAGGACTGTTGCGCCAACCACCATGCGCAGGAGGGCTTTGACCGCTGCAAGGCGCAGGTCAAGGCCGCAGGCCTGTCGGGGCCCGGAAAGGTGCGCGTCAACAAGGCGGGCTGCCTGGACCGTTGCGCCGCCGGCCCGGTGGCCGTGGTCTACCCTGAGGCGGTCTGGTATACCTTCGTGGATGGCAATGACATTGACGAGATCGTCGAATCGCACCTGAAGAACGGCAAGATCGTCGAGCGCCTGCTGACGCCGCCGCATCTGGGCCGCTGACTGCCATGAATTCCCAGACCGCCCGTTTCACGCTGGCCGGCGCCGCCGGCGACATTGAATGCCTGCGCGATGTGCCGGAAGGCCAGTCGCGCGGTGTCGCCGTCATCGCCCATCCCCATCCGCTGTTTGGCGGCACCATGGACAACAAGGTGGTGCAGACGCTGGCGCGTGCTTTCGTGCAGTGCGGCTGGACAGCGGTGCGCTTCAATTTCCGCGGCGTGGGCGCCAGCGAAGGCGTTCACGACGAGGGGCGCGGCGAGGCCGATGACATGCTGGTGGTCGTGCGTGAGGCGGCCGCGCAGGGACCGCTGGCGCTGGCGGGCTTCTCGTTCGGCTCGTTCGTCGCCAGCCAAGCCCTGGCAACGCTGTGGGGCAGCCGCGACATCGAAAAGATCGCCCTGATCGGCACGGCTGCGGCGCGCTTCGAAGTGGCAACCTTGCCACCGGAGGCGCATGAGCGCACGCTGGTCGTGCATGGCGAGCAGGACGACACCGTGGCCCTCTCGGCGGTGATGGACTGGGCCCGGCCGCAGTCACTCCCGGTTACCGTGATTCCCGGGGGTGGACACTTCTTTCACGGACAATTGCCGCTTCTGAAAAATCTGGTGGTTCGCCACCTGCGTTCCTGAGACTCCATGAAAAGATTCCTGCAGGCGCTTTGTGCGCCCTTCCTGGCTTTGCTTTGCCTTGGCGCTTCCGCGCAGGCGCCCCAGCCGCCTGAAATTGCCGCCCGCAGCTACCTCCTGCTGGACGTGACCGCCAACCAGGTGCTGGCCGCGAAAGACGTGGATTCGCCGGTTGAGCCCGCGTCGCTGACCAAGCTGATGACGCAGTACCTGGTGTTCGACGCCTTGCGGGCGAAGAAGATCGACCTGAAGCAGACGCTGCCGGTCAGCGAGCGCGCCTGGAAGATGCCGGGTTCGCGCATGTTCATCGACCCGAAGATGAAGGTGCCGGTCGACGACCTCATCAAGGGAATGATCGTGCAGTCTGGCAACGACGCCACGATGGCGCTTGCCGAAGGGGTGGGCGGCACGGCCGAGCGCTTCGTACAGCTCATGAACGAGCAGGCCAAGGCCCTGGGCATGAAGGCGACGGGCTACAAGAACCCCGAGGGATTGACCGAGGCTGGCCACACCACCACGGCGCGCGACCTGAGCATCCTGGCGACCCGGCTGATGCAGGACTTTCCGCAGTACATGCACTACTACGCGATCAAAAAATACCGCTACGAAGGCACGCCCGCCGCCAACGACACCAACCGCAACCTGCTGCTGTTTCGTGACCCGACGGTGGATGGCCTCAAGACCGGACACACCGAGGCAGCGGGCTATTGCCTGATCGCCACGGCGAAGCGCGATTTCCCGAACCTGGGCGCGGCGGGAGCCCCGGGCAGCCGCCGCCTGCTTTCAATTGTCCTTGGCACCACCAGCGAGAACGCCCGGGCCAACGAATCGCAGAAGCTGCTGAACTGGGGCTACACGGCCTTTGAAGCTGTCAAACTGTTTGACGCCAACCAGGCTGTGGTTGAGCCGGCGATCTGGAAAGGCAAAGAAAAGACCCTCAAGCTTGGCCGCCCACAAGCCGTTGTGGTCGCCGTCCCGGCCGGAATGGCGGGCAAGCTCAAGACCCAGGTGGCCAGGCCCGACCCGCTGGTGGCGCCGTTTGCCAAGGGTCAGGCTGTCGGCACCCTCAAGGTCACGGCCAATGACCAGCCCCTCGTGGACCTGCCGCTGGTGGCGCTCGATGGCGTCGAGCAGGCCGGTGTGCTCGGCCGGGCGTGGGATGCCGTTCGCTTGTGGATCAAGTGAGCGCTCGCTGACGCATTGCCGCTCATCGGCATTGCGGGATTTCCCGTAGCGGGATATACTAGAAGGCTTTCCCGCAATTGGGGCGGGGAATATTCGCGTGCCGCATTCCTGCGGCAATCAGATTCCAAACGTTTAGGGACGTTTTTTTAAATGCCAACCATCAATCAACTGGTGCGTCAGGGGCGCGAGGTCGAAAAGACCAAGAGCAAAAGCCCCGCGATGCAAAACAGCCCCCAGCGCCGGGGCGTGTGCACTCGCGTGTACACCACGACGCCTAAGAAGCCGAATTCGGCCCTTCGTAAAGTTGCCAAGGTCCGCCTGACCAACGGCTTCGAAGTCATTTCGTATATCGGCGGCGAAGGCCACAACCTGCAGGAACACTCCGTTGTTCTGGTGCGCGGTGGCCGTGTCAAGGACTTGCCCGGTGTGCGATACCACATCGTGCGTGGTTCGCTTGACCTGCAGGGCGTGAAAGACCGCAAGCAGTCGCGTTCCAAGTACGGCGCCAAGCGCCCGAAGAAGGCTTAAGGCTTTCGGTTTTCGTAGTTTCAAGGTGCTGACCGGGCTTTGGCGGCCTGAATCAGCGTAGTGACCCGATTTTGGGTCGAGTAAGTGAGGGTCTGTATGGCTCTCGCGGCTCCGCAAGGGGCCAACTGAAGCAAAGAGGTGAAAAATGCCACGTCGTCGCGAAGTCCCTAAACGTGAAATCCTGCCGGATCCCAAGTTCGGCAATGTCGAGCTCTCCAAGTTTATGAATGTGATCATGGAAGGCGGCAAGAAGGCCATCGCCGAGCGCATCATCTATGGCGCGCTCGAGTTCATCGAGAAGAAGAACCCGGGCAAAGATCCCGTGGAAGCTTTCACGATGGCCATTAACAACGTCAAGCCCATGGTTGAAGTGAAGTCCCGCCGCGTTGGCGGTGCCAACTACCAGGTGCCCGTTGAAGTGCGCCCCGTCCGCCGCCTGGCCCTGTCCATGCGCTGGATCAAGGAAGCCGCCCGCAAGCGCGGCGAAAAATCGATGGCCCTTCGCCTGGCCAACGAACTGATGGAAGCCACGGAAGGCCGTGGCGGCGCCATGAAGAAGCGTGACGAAGTTCACCGCATGGCCGAAGCGAACAAGGCTTTCAGCCACTTCCGCTTCTAAAAACCGTCCCCATCTGGAGTGCGGGCCCGCCACGAGCGGGCCTGTCCCCTTTTTAACGAAAGATCATCATGGCCCGCAAGACGCCCATCGAGCGCTATCGCAATATTGGTATTTCGGCTCACATCGACGCCGGCAAGACCACGACCACCGAGCGCATCCTTTTCTACACCGGTGTGAACCACAAGATCGGCGAAGTGCACGATGGCGCCGCCACGATGGACTGGATGGAGCAGGAGCAGGAACGTGGCATCACGATCACCTCCGCTGCCACCACTTGCTTCTGGAAGGGCATGGACCTGTCCTTC
>CALRME020000367.1:0-4125 GCA_943369045.1 Sphingobacterium thalpophilum | reverse complement strand
CCCACGAAGAGCTGCTCAAGGACCCCGGCCTCAAGCTGCTGGGCGACAGCCCGGAGTTGGTCGAGCACTTCTTCCTGATCTCGGCCGAGCGCCGCATCCAGCATCCGCTGGTGCAGCGGCTGCTGCCCGTAGCAGCGAAAAAATGAATCAACCCAGTTCGATGTGGCGCGCCCAGGGCAGGCGCGCGTCGGCCTCGTAGTCGGCCACCACCCATGTTCGCGTGGCGTGGTCCGACGCGTCAGCCAGGAATTCGCGGATCACCCGCGCTGAAGCCGCGTCGAGCGCGGCGAACGGCTGGTCCAGGCAGGTGACGGCCGCACCGCCGGCGAGCAGTGCCACCACCGCGACCTTGCGCCGGCTGCCGGTGGAAAGCATGAAGAGTTTCTTGCCCATATGGGATTGCAGGTCCAGCGCCCCGGTCAGATCGGTCTGCAGTGACACATTCCAAAGCGGCCACCCTGGACGCAACGCATCCCACACCTGTTCCGGCGTCCTGTCGTCCTGCCCCGGCAGCGACAGGTCCAGCCAGAAGGCGGATGCGCTTTGTGCCAGGCCGCGCAGCAGATGGGTCTTGCCCGAGCCTTCGTCGCCCGTGACGGCGACCAGGCCCGGCGGCAGGGGAAGTGGATCGATGGTCAAGCGCCGGCCGCGGGAAAGTGCAGCTGCTGCCGGCTCGCAAAGCTGCGTTGCCGGCCCGTCACCGGGTCCTGGAAGGCAATGCCTTGCGCAAGCAGGCGCAGCGGGTTGCCTGCTTCATCGCCGCCTTGCGGGAGCAGTGTGGGGTAGATGCGGTCACCCAGGATGGGCAGGCCCAGCGCCGCCATGTGCACGCGCAGCTGGTGGCGTTTGCCGGTCTCGGGGCGCAGGCGGTAGCGCGCGTGGGCGCCGCAGGTTTCAAGCAACTCGATGTGGGTGCGCGCATTGGGTGGCTTCGATGCATCGGCGGCCGCCTCCTGCATCTGCATGAAGTGCCCCGCCTCCACCAGCGTGCTGGCGCGCGTCAAGGGAAATGGCAAAGCCGAGCTGGCCGCGATGGCCTCATAAGTCTTGCTGACCTGGCTGCTGGCGAAAAGGCCGTGGTAGTGCTCGCAGGTGGCGCTCTGCTTGGCAAACAGCACGATGCCGGCGGTCTCGCGGTCCAGCCGGTGCAGCGGCGTCAGTGCGTCGATGCCCAGCTGCCGCCGCAGCCGCACCAGCAGGGTCTCCTGCAGGTAGTTGCCAGATGGCGTCACGGGCAGGAAGTGCGGCTTGTCGGCCACCACCAGCAGTTCGTCTTCGAACAGCACGCAAGCCTGGGCTGCGTTGCGCACCTCATCGGGCACCGTTCGGTAGTAGTACAGCTTGGTGTTGGCCACATAGGCGTGCTGCGGCGAGACGCGGCGGCCCGCCTGGTCGACCACATCACCGGCCGACATGCGCGCGGTCCACTCATGTCCCGGGATCGCAGGAAAGCGTTCGACAAAGAAATCGAGCATGCAGGCCCATGGCCCCGGCGGCAGCGACACCTGGCTGGGACCAACACCGTCGCGCACCGGCAGCATGGTCAGACCGCCTGCGCGAGCCTGCGGCCGCGGGCCAGGCGCCAGGCGCCGTCGGGTTCTTCCTGGTAAACGTCTTCCAGCGTGGTGGCGGTTTCGCGGAGCTTTGTGTCAAGGGCCACGCGGTTGTCGAACACAAAGCATTCGCCGTGCCAGTCCTGCTGCGCGTCGGGCATTTGCTCGAAGTAGTTGAGGATGCCGCCTTCGAGCTGGAAAACGGGCAGCCCCATGTCCAGCATCCAGGCGCTGGTCTTCTCGCAGCGGATGCCCCCCGTGCAGTACATGGCGACGCGCTTGCCCTGGCCGCGCCATTGGGCCGCGTTCGCCTGCACGTAGGCCGGGAAGTCTCGGAAATTCGCAACACCGGGGTCGATCGCGCCCTCGAAGTGGCCGAGCCGGTATTCAAAGCTGTTGCGGTTGTCCAGCAGCACGACGTCAGCTTGCCTGATCAGCTCGCGCCAGGCCTGCGGCGACACGTTGGTGCCGGTGCGACGCGCGTCCACGCCCTCAATGCCCAGCGGCACAATCTCCTTTTTGACGTGGACTTTCATCTTGCCAAAGGGCGTGGTGGTGCAGGCGCTGCGCTTGAAGGCCATGCCGGCGAACGCGGGGTTCTGCAGCAAGCTGGACTCAAGCCGTGCCACCGCCTGTTCAGGTCCGGCCAGCATGCCGTTGATCCCTTCGGCAGCCACCAGGATGCTGCCGGTGAGCCCGTCCTGGACAAGCACGCGCAGCTGCTGCGCCACATCTTCGGGATGCGGCAGTGGTGTGAACTTGTAGAACGCGGTGTGGACCAGGGCAGCCATGGCGGCGATTTTCGCAGGCTTAGCGCGATGGCGGTGTTGCGGGAGGGGTTGCGGCCTCGTCATCAATGGCCTTGCGCACTGCCTGGTAGAAGGCCTCCCGCTCGCCGCTGGCCGCCGGGTCGCGCGCGCCGCCGGCCCAGTTGGCGTTGGAGACGATGACGAGCTTGCGCTTCGCATCGATGAAGATGCCTTGGCCGAAGATGCCGCGGGCGGAGAAGCTGCCGTCGTCATAGGTCCACCACTGGTAGCCGTAGCCGCGGCCTTCCATCCCGATGCCGGTGCGTTTTGAAGTGGCCTCGGATAGCCAGCCATCGGGGACGATGCTTTTGCCGTTGACGGTGGCGCCGTCGACGATGAACTGCCCAAAGCGCGCCATGTCGCGCGGCGCCGCCTGGACGCAGCAGCCGCTGATCTCCTGGCCGGTCTTGCTCAGCAGCCAGGTGGCTTGCTGCTCCATCCCCACCGGCACCCAGATCTTCTCGGACAGGTAGGTGGCCAGCGGCTTCTTCGTGGCCTGGCTGACCAGGATGCCGACCAGGTTGGTCTCGCCAGTGCTGTAGTTCCAGCGGGTGCCGGCCGGCACGGCGCGCGGCAACTGGCTCAGGTAGCTCACCAGGGCATCCACGCCCTCGGGCGGCTTGTGGTTGTTAAAGCGCGCGACGTCCGAATTCGGGTCTGAATAGTCCTCGTTCCACTTCACGCCAGAGGTCATGGTCAGCAACTGCCGGACTGTGACGGCGTCGTAGGCCGAGCCCTTCATCTGCGGGATGTAGTCGGTGAGCCGGTCGTCCATGCTCTTGATGTGGCCGTCGCGGATGGCCGCGCCTACCAGGGTGGAGGTCATGGACTTGGCCACCGAAAAGCTGGTCCAGCGCCCGCCGGCATCGAAGCCCAGGCCGTAGCGTTCCAGCCGCACTTTTCCGTCGTGCAGGACGATGAGGGCCGCGCTGCGCTGGCCGGCCATGTAGGTATCCACGTCCAGCGGCAGCTTCAACGGCGGCCCGGGCGGCAGCGGCGACGGTGCACCACTTGCGGGCACGACGCGCGACTTGGCCAGCAGCGGCAGGCGGTCCAATGCGCGAAAGGCCGCGTCGCGTTGCGGCTGGCTCCAGAACAGCAGGTCGCGGTTGGTCGGGAAGGCGGCCAGGAAGCCGCGCGTTTCCTTGTCCAGGCTGAGCCAGCCGGCAGTGCCTGTCACGGCCAGCGCGGCCAGCACGCCCAGGGCAATTTTCTTGATTTTCATGGTGGCGCTCCTCAGGTGTCCGGGATGTGGGGGGATTGTCCTTCACTGGTTGCCAAGCGCTGCCTTCCCGGGCACGATGGCGCAGATGTTCTTCCTGTGGCCCCAGTATCTCTGGCTGATGCTGGCCCTGCCCCTGTTGCCGGTGGCCTACCTGTGGCTGCTGCGCCGGCGGGGCAAGGCGGCCGTGCGCTACAGCAGCCTGTCGACCGTGCGCGCCGCGGTGGCGGGGCGCAGCTGGCGGCGCCACCTGCCGCCGGCGCTGCTGTTGCTGGCCCTTGGCATCCTGCTGCTGGCCGCCGCAAGGCCTGTAGCCAGGGTGCCGCTGCCCTGGGCGCGCTCGACCATCATGCTGGCCATGGATGTGTCCCTGAGCATGCGCGTGACCGACGTCAAGCCCAACCGGCTGGTGGCGGCGCAGGACGCGGCCAAACTGTTCCTCAAGGACCTGCCCAAGCAGATCGAGGTGGGGCTGGTCACCTTCGCCGGCAGCAGCCAGGTGGCGCAGGCCGCGACGCTGAATCGCGAATCGCTGGTCGCG
>CALRME020000366.1:0-4133 GCA_943369045.1 Sphingobacterium thalpophilum | reverse complement strand
CACGGCGGCACGCACCTGCCGGACGTGACTGTGATCACGCCCGTCTACCTGGGCAGCGCCAAGAGCGACAAGCCGCTGTTCTATGTGGGCTCACGCGGCCACCATGCCGATATAGGCGGCACCACGCCGGGCTCCATGCCGCCGTTCTCGACCCTGATCGAGGAAGAGGGCGTGCAGATCAACAACTTTAAGCTGGTCGATCGCGGCACGCTGCGCGAGGCAGAGATGATTTCCCTGCTTAGCGGCAAGACCGGCGGTGCGAAGTACCCCAGCCGCAACCCCGGCCAGAACATGGCCGACCTGAAGGCGCAGATCGCCGCCAACGAGAAGGGTGTGCAGGAGTTGCGCAAGATGGTGGAGCAGTTCGGCCTGGACGTTGTTCAGGCCTACATGCGCCACGTGCAGGACAACGCCGAGGAGTCGGTGCGCCGCGTGATCACTAAACTCAAGGATGGCGCTTTCACGCTTGACCTGGACAACGGGGCACAGATCAAGGTCGCGATCCGCGTTGACGCGAAGAACCGCAGCGCGGAAGTCGACTTCACTGGTACCTCGGCCCAGCAGGTCAACAACTTCAACGCTCCGACTGCGGTGTGCATGGCGGCGGTGCTCTATGTGTTCCGCACGCTGGTGGACGACGACATTCCGTTGAATGCGGGCTGCCTCAAACCCCTGAAGGTGATCATCCCGGCCGGCTCCATGCTCAACCCGAACCCGCCGGCATCGGTGGTGGCAGGCAACGTGGAGACTTCGAGCTGCATCACCAACGCGCTTTACGGTGCGCTGGGCGTTATGGCCGCCAGCCAGTGCACCATGAACAACTTCACTTTCGGCAACGCGCGCCACCAGTACTACGAGACCATCTCGGGCGGCAGCGGCGCCGGTGACGGATTTGACGGCACCTCGGTTGTGCAGACGCATATGACCAACTCACGGCTTACCGACCCGGAGGTGCTGGAATTCCGTTTCCCTGTCCGCCTGGAAAGCTATGAGATCCGCAAGGGGTCCGGCGGCGCCGGGAAATGGAAGGGCGGCAATGGTGGTGTGCGCCGCGTGCGCTTCCTCGAAGACATGACAGCCAGCATCCTGTCCAATGGCCGCAAGCATGGGGCCTTTGGCCTGGCGGGCGGCCAGCCGGGCACTGTGGGCATCAACCGCGTGGTGCGTGAGGGCGGCACGGTCGAGGACCTGGGCCACATCGGCCAGGCCGAGATGAAGCCGGGCGACATCTTCGAAATCCACACGCCGGGCGGTGGTGGCTACGGCGAGGCATAAAAAAAGACCCGCGAAAGCGGGTCTTTTTTTGCGGGGTGAAGCGCCTTACTTCTTGGCGGCGGCGCTGGCAGCGGGCTTGGCTGCTTCAGCCTTCTTGTCCTCGGCCTTGGCGGCGGGCTTTTCGTCCTTCTTCGCAGCGGCAGCCTTCTTGTCAGCATCCTTCTTGGCCTTGGCTTCTTCCTTGGCTTTCTTGTCAGCGTCGGCCTTGGCCTTCTTTTCCTCGGCAGCCTTGGCCTTCGCCTCAGCCTTTGCCTTCTTGTCAGCTTCGGCCTTCGCCTTGGCATCAGCCTTGGCGTCCTTCTTTTCTTCCTTGGCGGCGGCAGGCTTGGCTTCAGCCTTCTTGTCCTCGGCCTTGGCCGCGGGCTTTTCGTCCTTCTTGGCGGCCGCCGGCGCGGCGGCAACGCCCTTGAAAGCGGAACCATTGACCGTCAGGCCTTCGGAGGAGAACTTGGTGGCATTGCCTTCGCCAACGCCCTTGACGCGTTCGATGAAGTCGTTCCAGTCCTTGAAGTTGCCCTTCTTGCGCTCGTCCAGGATCTTGCCGGAGATGGCCGGGCCAATGCCCTTGATGCCGTCGAGTTCGGCGGCGGTGGCCTTGTTCACGTCCACAGCGGCGAAGGCAACGGCCGCATACAGCATGACCACGATGGCCAGGATCTTCTTCAACATGTATTTACTCCTCAGGGGGTCAAAAAAACCGGCGGCCCTCACCGCCGGCGCTCAGGATGTAACGGCGACCGATGCGGGCGCGTTGACCCGCACATGGAATAAGCCTCAGGGAGAACCCTAGGTTGCAGGATCAGGCGGCCAGGGCGGCCATGTAGCGGCTCACGCCAGTCTGCACGTCCGCGAAGGCATGGTCGCAACCCGCGCCGCGCAGGGCTGTCAGGTCTGCCTCGGTGTGGCACTGGTACTTGCCACGCAGCGCGTCGGGGAAGGGGACGTACTCGATCAGTCGCTGGCTGACGGCGCCGGCCGTGTCCATTGGTGCGGCGCCCCTGAGGGAGTTGACCACGGCGGTGGCAACGTCGTTGAAGGGCTGTGCCCGGCCTGTGCCCAGGTTGAAGATGCCGGATTTCTCCGGATGGTCGAAGAACCACAGGTTCACCGCCACCACGTCGTCGATGTAGACGAAGTCTCGCTGCTGCATGCCGGGGCCATAGCCGCCGTAGTCGCCGAACAGCATGACCTTGCCCTCGGCGCGGAACTGGTTGAACTGGTGGAAGGCCACGCTGGCCATGCGGCCCTTGTGCTGCTCGCGGTCGCCGTAGACGTTGAAGTAGCGAAAGCCAGTCACCTGGCGCTTGGTGCGGCGGAAGTCGTTACCGCACTCGTGGCGCATGCGCTGGTCGAACAGGAGCTTGGAGTAGCCGTAGACGTTTAGCGGCTTCTCGAACTCCGGTGTTTCGCGGAAGGTGTCCGAGCCGCCATAGGTGGCGGCCGACGAGGCGTACAGCAGCCGGGCGCCGCGTGCCTGGCATGCGTTGAACAGGCCGCAGGACAGCGTGTAGTTGTTGTCCATCATGTACTTGCCGTCGGTTTCCATGGTGTCGCTGCAGGCTCCCTCATGGAATACGGCTTCCACCTTTCCGAAAGCCCCCTCGGCGAACAGCTCGTAGAAGGCGTCTGCGTCTACGTAGTCGGCGATCTTCAGGTCGGCCAGGTTGCGGAATTTGTCGCCTTGCGTCAGGTCGTCGACCGCGATGATCTCGTCGATGCCGCGGGCGTTGAGGCCCTTGACTATGTTGCTGCCGATGAAGCCGGCAGCGCCGGTGACCACAATCCTAGTCATTCAAAAAGCTCCTCGTAGGACACGGTGGCGGTGCCGAACTTGCCGACCACGATGCCGCCCGCCTTGTTGGCAATCGGCAATGCCTCGCGCAAGCTGATGCCGGCGGCCACCAGGGCTGACAGCGAAGCGATGACGGTGTCGCCCGCACCGGTAACGTCGAACACCTCGCGTGCCTGTGCCTTCACGTGCAGCGCGCCCTGGGCGTCGAACAGGCTCATGCCGTCCTCGCTGCGGGTCAAAAGCAGGGAATCAAGGCCCAGTTGCGCACGCAATGCCTGTGCCTTTGCTTCGAGTTCATCGTCGTTGCGCCAGGCGCCGACCACCTGTTGCAGTTCGGCCCGGTTAGGGGTGATCACCGTGGCGCCGGCATAGCGCGAATAGTCCGAACCCTTGGGGTCCACCAGCACCGGCTTGCCGGCGGCCCGCGCAGCCTGGATCATGATGCCGATATGGGCAAGGCCGCCCTTGCCGTAGTCGGAAAACAGGATGGCGTCGTGCCCGGGTGCAAGGCGCGCGAAGGCCTCGGTCTGCGATGCCAGCGCCTCGTGGTCTGGCTCGCTCTCGAAGTCCATGCGCAGCAACTGCTGCTGGCGGCCGATGACGCGCAGCTTGACGGTGGTCTGCAGGCCAGGGTCGCGCGCCAGGTGCGTTGCGATGCCGGTTTCCTTCATCAGGGTTTCAAGCCTTTGGCCTGGTGCATCGTCGCCGACGACACCCAGGAAGCTGGCCTGCGCACCGAGAGTAGTGATGTTGTAGGCCACGTTGGCGGCGGCGCCGATGCGCTCGTCTTCGCGCGTGATCTTCACCACCGGCACCGGTGCCTCGGGTGAGATGCGCTCAACCGTACCGTGCCAGTAGCGGTCGAGCATGGCGTCGCCCACCACCAGCACGCGGGCCGCCTTCATGATGTCGCGCGAGAGTTTCATAGTTCTTCCACCCGCCGGGCGGGATAACTGTCCCAGGCCTGGCAGCCGGGGCATTGCCAGAAATGCTGGCGCGCCTCGAAGCCGCAGGCGGCGCAGCGGTAGCGCGTGAGCGGCTTGACCGCGTGGTCCAGCGCACGCTG
>CALRME020000365.1:0-4137 GCA_943369045.1 Sphingobacterium thalpophilum | reverse complement strand
GGCGCAGGACAGCGGCAGCCGGCGGCTGGAGGATTTCATGCCGCGCGAGCTGCGCGATGCGCTGCCGGCGCTGGACGCGGAACTGCGGGGCCTGGCCACGCTGCGCTCCGAACATCCCGGCGAAGACGGCTCGGCCCGGCTGCTGGTGGCGATGGCCGACGGCCAGACCGTCGAAAGCGTGCTGCTGCCCCGCGAGGGCCTGTGCGTCTCGACCCAGATCGGCTGCGCGGTGGGGTGCGTGTTCTGCATGACGGGGCAGGGCGGCCTGCTGCGGCAGGTCGGCAGCGCCGAGATCGTGGCGCAGGTGGCGCTGGCGCGCACGCTTCGGCCAGTCAGGAAGGTGGTGTTCATGGGCATGGGCGAACCGGCGCACAACCTGGACAACGTGCTCGAAGCCATCGACCTGCTGGGCACGGCCGGCAACATCGGCCACAAGAACCTGGTGTTTTCTACGGTGGGCGATCCGCGAGTGTTCGAGCGGTTGCCCCAAGGGCGCGTCAAGCCTGCGCTGGCCCTGTCGCTGCACACGACCAGGGCCGGCCTGCGCGAGGAGCTTTTGCCGCGGGCGCCCCGCATCACACCCGAAGAGCTGGTGGAGCTGGGCGAGGTGTACGCCCGCCAGACCGGCTACCCCATCCAGTACCAGTGGACGCTGCTCGAAGGCATCAACGACGGCGACGACGAGATCGAAGGTATCGTGCGCCTGCTCAAGGGCAAGTACGCGCTGATGAACATGATCCCGTACAACACCGTGCCTGATCTTGTGTTCAGGCGGCCGTCATGGGAGCGTGCGGCGGCAATCGCGCGAACGCTGCACCAGCGCGGCATCCTTACCAAGTTGCGGCAATCTGCGGGGCAGGATGTGGATGCGGGATGCGGGCAATTGCGCGCCCGCGAAACGAAAAAGGGTGGCGAGTCGCCGGTGACGATGCACCGGCGCGGCCACCCGCGGATTCCTGCAGCTTAACGCTCGATGCCGGGCTCACCGCCCAGTGCGCGGTCGAAGCGGTCCACGCCGGCTTCGACGGCAGGCGTGCTGCCCTCGCTGCTTTCGGTGCCGTCGTCGGAGGCCAGCGGCGTGCCGCGGCCCTTGCTTTCGGCGCGGGCCAGGCCACCCTTGCGGCCGGCTTCACGCGCTTCCTGCGAAGTGAATTCGTGCGCCGTGCCCCGCTGGTGCGCTGCGCGGCCGCCTTCGCTGGCGATCTCACGCTGGCGGCGCGGGTCCATGGCGGCAAAGCCGCGGTTGGACCGGGTCTTTTGGCCGGCGGTGTCGGCGCCGTTGGATTGGTTGCTGTCAGCCATATGTCACTCTCCTGAATTTGTGTGCCTGAAGACTGCGGCGGGCCGTTGCCTGCCACCCCTCCATTGGCATTCAGGTCAGCCGTAAGCAGCGTAGGGCTGGCGTCAACGGCGTTGTAGGACGAGGCCTATCGCGGTTACAGGTTGGCTAGGCGGGCCAGCAGCGCCTGTGCTTCGGGGGATAACGCAATGGCATCGGCCGCGCGTGCCTGCAGGCCATCGACGAGGCGGGCCAGTGCCCCCACGGTGGGATCGACCGGCCCCAGGAAAAGCGCTTTCTCGCCCTGGGCGACCAGCAGCGTGGGAAAGGTCTCGATGTCGACATCGCCCATGGCCTCGTCCTCGTCTTCCACGTCGACCCAGGCAAAGCGCATGTGCGGGTGCTGCGTGGCCGCCTCGTCGAACAGCGGCCGGTACTCGTTGCAGACGCGGCACCAGGCGGCGCAAAGACAGATCACTTGCATGCGGCAGATTGTGCCGCCAGCACGATGACCCTAGGAGTAGGTGACCCAGCCCTCGTACTTCGAGTCGTCCAGGTGCGGCACGTTGTTGTAGGCCACCAGCATGTGGCGCTTGGGCGTGAAGGCGAACTCGGTCACCGAGCTGTTGCGGATGCGCAGGTTCAGCTCTATCGTCGTCTCGGGGCTGGTACCCAGCACCTGGCCCACGGCCGTGGAAATCGGGCCGCCGCTGGAAACGAGCAGCACGTTCTGGCCGTGGTGCTTGCCGCGGATGTGGTCCAGCGCGCCGGCCACGCCGGCGGAGAACTCGCTGTAGCTGGGCATGCCTTTGGGGCTGACGACGCCGGCCATCCACTGGTGCAGGCCGTCGCGCAGCAGGCGGAAGTGCGCACGGTACATCTCGGGTGAGGTCGGCTTTTCCAGCTTGTGCGGGTGGATGGTGGCGATCACCGCTTCGCTGTCGTATTCGTTCAGGCCCGCCCAGGGCAGGTGCTCGCCTTCGTGCTGCATGCCTTCGCGGATGCCGGCCAGCGTTTCGAGGTGGCGGCGCAGCGTGCCGCAGACCACGGCATCGAACTTCAGGCCCTTGTGGGCGAAGTACTCGCCCAAGCGCACGCTCTGCCTGTGGCCGAGCTCGCTGAGCTTGTCGTAGTCATCGGCGCCAAACGAGGCCTGGCCGTGGCGCACGAGGTAGAGATTTCCCATGGGCAAATTCTGGCAAAGGCGGCCCTGTGCGGGTGGTCCCGTGCGCGACTCTTGCGGCGCGGCGGGTAACCTTCGCGACGCGAGGCCCGTTCAGCGATAAAGCACGGCCGGAAATTCACCGGCAATACGCTGCGCCAGCGGACCGAGCGCAGTGACCACAGGCTGCCACAGGCTGGCGTAGGCCGGCATGTCGTTGCCCAGCGAGGTGTGCGGCCAGTCCGAGCCCCACACCAGCCGCTCGCCGAACAGGCCTGCCACCCGTTCGATGTGGCGGTGTAGTTGTGCTTCGTCCGCATACGCCCCCAGCCGGTACCAGCCCGAGAGCTTGAGCCAGGCGCCGCCACCGGCCAGGCGTTGCAATGCCTCCCACGTGGACTGCGCACAGGGCTGGTTCACCGGCAGCCCGGCCGCGTGGTCCAGCACAAAGACCAGCCGCGTGTCCGCCTGCAGTTGCGCGATCCGCGCCAGGTCGCCGGGGCGGGCATACCACTGGACATGCCAGCCGCGCGAGCGCAGCCGCGGCGCCAGTGCGGGCAGGTCAGCGTCGCTGTTGCCCACGGGGGACACGAGGTTGAAGCGGATGCCGCGCGTGCCGGCCGCGTGCAGCGTGTCGAGCAATTCATCGCGGACGCCGCCATCGACCACCGCAATGCCGCGGTGCCGGCCCGGCCTGGTGCGCAGCGCGTCCAGCATGAGCGAGTTGTCGGTGCCATAGACGCTGGGCTGCACCAGCACCAGGTGCTGGTTGCCGTATTCCGCCGCGGTCTCTTCCACGCACGACAGCGGATGCAGGCCCGGCGCGTAGTGTCCGGGCAGGCAGGGGTAGGCCGGGTCGAAGACGTGGACGTGGCAATCCCAGCCCGTCATCAGCCCGCCGTGATCTTGCGGTCGCGGATCACCCGCGCCCACTGCGACTTCTGGGCCGCCAGGAAGGCGGTGACCAGCGCGTCGGGGCCGTCGGGAAAGGTCTCGCCGCTGAGGCTGCGGATGCGGCCCAGCACCTCGGGTTCGGCAACTGCCTTGCGCAAGGCGTCGCGCAGCCGCGTCTTCGTGGCGGCGGATATGCCAGCCGGCGCCAGCACCGGGTTCCATTCCAGCACCTCGTAGCCGGTGGCGCCGGCCTCTTCCATCGTCGGAATCTCGGGCAGCGCGCGGGCGCGGCGGCGGCTGGTCACGGCCAGGGCGCGCAGCTTGCCGGCCTGGATGTGCCCGATCGACGAAGCCACGTTGGCAAAGAACAGCGGCACCTGCCCGCCCATCACGTCGTTGAGCGCGGGGCCGCCGCCGCGGTAGGGCACGTGGACCAGGCGGGTGCCGGTGCGGTCCTCGAACAGGGCCCCGGCCAGGTGCTGCGCGGAGCCGTTGCCCGATGACGCATAGGAAATCTGCGCCGGCTTGGCCTTGGCGAGCCGGATCACGTCCTTGACCGCCTTCGCCTCGAAGCTGGGCGTGCAGACCAGCACATTGGGAAACAGCGCCACGATGCCCAGCGGGGTGAAGTCGGTGTCGGTGTTGTAGGGCAGCTTCGCAAACAGCGAAGGGTTGACGGAATACGAGGACGCATCCAGCAGCAGCGTGGTGCCGTCGGGCGCAGAGCGTGCCACGTAACTGGCGGCGATCTGGCCGCTGGCGCCGGGCTTGTTGTCCACCAGGATGGTCTGGCCGCCCAGGG
>CALRME020000364.1:0-4153 GCA_943369045.1 Sphingobacterium thalpophilum | reverse complement strand
CATTGTTTTGTCTCCGTCTTGGTCAGCGTGAATCTACACGCCCAGCGCCAGTCTGGTGGTGCTCTTGACCTCTTCCATCACCGCATAGGTCCGCGTCTCGCGAACGCCCGGCAGCTGCCACAGCACGGTGCCGGCGAAGTGGCGGTAGGCGGCCATGTCGGCCATGCGGGTCTTGAGCAGGTAGTCGAATCCTCCCGCCACCATGTGGCACTCCATGATTTCGCTGTGCACCTGCACCGCCGCCTTGAAGGCGTCGAACACATTGGGCGTGGTGCGGTCCAGCAGCACCTCGACGAACACCATCATCCCGGCGCCCAGTTTCAGGGGATTCAGGCGCGCCTCATAGCCCAGGATGTAGCCGTCACGGGTGAGCCGCTGCACGCGCGCCAGCACGGCCGTGGGCGACAGCGCCACGCTCTCGGCCAGCTTGAGGTTGGAGATGCGCCCGTCCTGCTGCAGGACATTCAGGATTTTCAGGTCGATGCGGTCTACATCTGCCAGTAATTCGGTCATTGCTAGTGATTTATTCTGTCAATTACGTGAATTTAGCGGGTAATTCACCAGGCTTCAACCGATAGTCAGTGGCATGACGCAACGCCTGCCCTTCCCCTACCGCCCTGAAGCCGAGATCGTGGCCGACCGCCTGCGCACCCTGCAGGGCGCACTCGACTGGGCTGCCGCGGCCCAGTTGGCCCAGCCCTGGGTGCAGGCCGTGCGCAAGAACCCACCGCCGTTCTGGGCCATGGAAAGCCTGCTCAAGGAATACCCGATTTCCAGCGCCGAGGGCCTGGCCCTGATGCGCTTGGCCGAAGCCCTGCTGCGCGTACCAGACGCAGAGACCGCTATTGCCCTGACAGCCGACCAGCTTGGCCGGGCGGACTTCGATGGCGCGGCCGATGGCGCACTGGCGCGGCTTTCCAGCGCGGCGATTTCCATGTCCAAGAAATTCCTGCCGGACAACGAGGGCGGCTCGGGCATCTTCAACAAGCTGGGCGCGCGCACGGTGGTCGCTGCCACGCTGCGTGCCGTGCAACTGCTGGGCCGCCAGTTCGTGCTGGGCCAGGACATCGGTGAAGCGATGGACGAAGCCAGGGCCGCGCGCCGCAAGACCGGAAACCTCAGGTTCAGCTACGACATGCTGGGCGAAGGCGCGCGCACCTCGAAGGATGCACAGCGTTACCTGGAAAGCTACCGGAATGCTATTGAATCCATAGCTACACAAGCACATCCAGAAAGCTTCACAGCCGAAAATGATGGCATCTCCATCAAGCTGAGCGCCCTGCACCCGCGCTACGAAGACGCCCAGCACGAGCGCGTGATGATGGAACTGGTGCCACGTGTCTGGCAGTTGTGCGAGCAGGCTGCGCGCGCCAACATCAACCTGACCATCGACGCCGAGGAAGTGGACCGGCTGGAACTGTCGCTCGACGTGTTCGAGGCACTGGCGGCGAAGGTCGCAGCCCTACACCCGCAGTGGAAGGGCTTCGGCCTGGCGCTGCAGGCTTACCAAAGCCGCGCGCTGGAGCTGATAGACCACGTCGCGGCGCTGGCACGCAAGCACAAGTTGCGCTTCATGTGCCGGCTGGTCAAGGGCGCGTACTGGGACGCGGAAATCAAGCGCGCGCAGGAGCTGGGCCTGCCGCACTACCCCGTGTTCACCCACAAGCACCACACCGACGTTTCGTACCTGGCCTGCGCCCGCGCGCTGCTGGAGGCGAGCGACGCCATCTACCCGCAGTTCGCCACGCACAACGCCGGCACCATCGCCGCGATCCTGCAAATGGCAGCCCGCAGCGGCGCGTCCTTCGAACTGCAGCGCCTGCACGGCATGGGCGAAGGCGTGTACCGCGAGGTGCTCAAGAACCCGCTGGTCAGCTGCCGCGTTTACGCGCCCGTGGGCCAGCATCGCGACCTGCTGGCCTACCTGGTGCGACGCCTGCTGGAAAACGGCGCCAACTCCTCCTTCGTGCACCAGCTGGCCGATGAATCGGTGGGCATGGACGAACTGCTGATTTCGCCACTGCGGCTGGAACCCCAGCCTTCGCTGCCGCTGCCGGCGGATCTGTACGGCCCGGGCCGCAGGAACAGCGCGGGCCTGGACCTGACCGTGGAAAGCATGCGTGCGCCGCTGCTGGCGGCCTACGAAGGCCTGCGCGTGCCGACCGTTGCGGTGTTCGACACGGCGCAGGTGCCGGCGGCCATGGCCCGCTCGCAGGCCGCGTACAAGACCTGGCGCACCACGCCGGTCGCGCAACGCGCGGCCATCCTGCGCCGCGCCGCCGATGCAATGGAAGAGCGAATGCCGAAGCTGTGCGCGCTGCTGGTCAAGGAAGCTTTCAAGACTTGGGGCGACACGGTGGCCGAGGTGCGCGAGGCGGTGGACTTCCTGCGCTTCTACGCCAACGAGGCCGAGCGTGTCATGGGGCCCATCGCATTGCCCGGGCCGACGGGAGAGACCAACGAACTGCGCCTGACCGCGCGCGGCCCCTGGGTCTGCATCAGCCCCTGGAATTTCCCGCTGGCCATCTTTGCGGGCCAGGTCGCCGCAGCGCTGGCCACCGGCAACACCGTGCTGGCCAAGCCAGCCGAGCAGACGCCCGCCATCGCGCTGGAAGCAGTGAAGCTGCTGCACGAATGCGGCGTTCCGGCCGATGCGCTGCAACTCCTGCACGGCCCCGGCGAGACCGTGGGCGCTGCGCTGGTGGCGGCGCCGGGTGTGGCCGGTGTGGTGTTCACCGGCTCGACCCAGGTGGCCCGCATCATCCACCGCGCGCTGGCGGCCAAGGACGGTGCCATCGTCCCGCTGATCGCGGAGACCGGCGGCATCAACGCCATGCTCGTGGATTCGACCGCCCTGCCAGAGCAGGTGGCCGACGCGGTGGTGCAAAGCGCCTTCCGCTCTGCCGGCCAGCGTTGCTCTGCCTTGCGCCTGCTGTGCGTGCACGAGGGCATTGCCGACAATGTGATCGAGATGATCGAAGGCGCGGCGCGCGAGCTCAAGTCGGGCGACCCGGCACTGCTGTCCACGGACGTGGGGCCTGTCATTGACGGCGAGGCCTGCGAGGGAATACGCGCGCATCTGCAGAGGCTGGCTGCGAGTGCCAAAGCTTGTCATGCCGGACCTGATCCGGCATCCACGGCTGGCAACCTCATTTCACCGGCCGCCTTCGAAGTCAAAGCCATCGCCGACGTGCACCAGGAGATTTTCGGCCCGGTGCTCCACATCGTCCGCTGGAAGGGCGACCCGGAGGCCGTGATCGACCAGATCAACGAACTGGGTTTCGGCCTGACGCTGGGCATCCAGACCCGCATCGACAGCCGCGCCCAGGCACTGGCAGCGCGCGCCCATGTGGGCAACATCTACGTCAACCGCAACATGATCGGCGCAGTGGTCGGCGTCCAGCCCTTTGGCGGCGAAGGCTTGTCAGGCACAGGTCCGAAAGCAGGTGGTCCGCACTACCTGTACCGCTTCTGCGCGGAGCAGACGCTGACCGTCAACACCACAGCGGCTGGAGGCAACGTGGCGCTGCTGGCCTGAAATGCGAGAAGGCACGGAATGACCCAAGCAGTATCCATGCGCCTTCCCGGCCATTTCCGGGCTGCAAGGCGCGCCAATACTGCTTGGGCGTTTTCCTAACGGACAGGCGCCCCAAATGGACTGACGCCCGCCAGGGGATCAGCCGGCCCGCGCTGGGCCCGCTGCATCGCCTCGAACGCTTCCGGCAGCGTACGTGCCTGCGCAATTTCCGGCGGCGCCGGGGGCTGCGGCCGGTTGCGCGCCGCATTGACCGCGTTCATGAACGCCACGGCCGGGTCCACCGGTTGCACCACGGCAGGCGGCAGACCGTCCGCCGCGGCGGCTGGCTCCCCCCGCATGGCACCTGGCGGATCCACTGCGTAGGGCCCCGGGCCCACTGCGCCAGGAGTGCCCGCCACACCCGGCACCGCCCCAGGCGTTGCGTCCGGCGGTCGCGGCCCATCGCCATTCCATGCCCCGTTCCATTGCGCCACCCCGGCCACCACCGCTGCGACGAGCAGCAGGGCGCCCAAGGCGCGAATTCCGGACCTGGGCATGACGCTCATGGCCGCTTACTTGGCCGGGAGGCCGCGGAACAGGCCGGCGTCTTCCGGGCTGCCGTATTGCACGAACCCT
>CALRME020000363.1:0-4155 GCA_943369045.1 Sphingobacterium thalpophilum | reverse complement strand
CGGCCATCAGTTCGCGGATGGGCGTGAACAGGCCGGTGTGGCTGGCCGGATTGGCGGCGATGTCTTCGGGCGTGCCCGTGCCCACCACGGTGCCGCCGCCGGCCCCGCCTTCGGGCCCCATGTCGATCACCCAGTCGGCCGTCTTGATGACGTCCAGGTTGTGCTCGATGATGACGATGGTGTTGCCCGCGTCGCGCAGCTGGTGCAGCACCTTGAGCAGCAGGTCGATGTCGGCGAAGTGCAGGCCGGTGGTGGGCTCGTCCAGGATGTAGAGGGTGCGGCCGGTGTCGCGCTTGGACAGCTCGAGCGCCAGCTTGACGCGCTGCGCCTCGCCGCCTGACAGGGTGGTGGCGGCCTGGCCGAGCTTGATGTAGCTCAGGCCCACATCCAGCAGCGTGTGCAGCTTGCGCGAAATGGTGGGCACGGCCTCCAGGAACCTGTACGCATCCTCTACCGTCATGTCCAGGATCTGGGCGATGTTGCGGCCCTTCCACTGCACTTCCAGCGTTTCGCGGTTGTAGCGCTGGCCGTGGCAGACGTCGCAGGGCACGTAGACGTCGGGCAGGAAGTGCATCTCGACCTTGACCACGCCGTCGCCCTGGCAGGCTTCGCAGCGGCCGCCGGCGACGTTGAAACTGAAGCGCCCCGGGCCGTAGCCGCGTTCCTTGGCCATGGACACTTCGGCCATCAGTTCGCGGATGGGCGTGAACAGGCCGGTGTAGGTGGCCGGGTTGCTGCGCGGCGTGCGGCCGATCGGCGACTGGTCGACGTTGATGACCTTGTCGAAATGCTCTATGCCTTCCACTGCCTCGTGCGCCGCCGGTTCCTCATGCGCGCGGTACAGCGTGCGGGCGACGGCGGCGTAAAGCGTGTCATTGACCAGTGTGGACTTGCCCGAGCCGGACACGCCGGTCACGCAGGTCAGCAGGCCCACGGGGAAGGCGGCGCTGACGTTCTTCAGGTTGTTGCCCGTGGCGCCGAGGATGCGGATTTCCTGCATCTCGCCGCGCGTGGCCAAGTGCTCGGCTTCCCGTGCGCGGCGGCGGATGGCGGCGTCGCTGGGCGGAAAGCGCGAAGCCTTCTTCGTTTCCATATACTGCGGCTCCTGCACCACCGGCAGCCAGGCCGTGTGGCGGCGCGGCACGGCAATCGACTTCGTGCCCGACAGGTACTGGCCGGTCAGCGAGCCGGCCGTGGCCTTGACTTCGTCGAAGGTGCCCTGGGCCATGATGCGGCCGCCGTGGATGCCGGCGCCGGGACCCATGTCGATCACGTGGTCGGCGGCGCGGATCATGTCCTCGTCGTGCTCGACCACGATCACGCTGTTGCCGATGTCGCGCAGGTGGCGCAGCGTGCTGATCAGCCGGTCGTTGTCCCTCTGATGCAGGCCGATGCTGGGCTCGTCCAGCACATACATCACGCCCGTCAGGCCCGAACCGATCTGCGATGCCAGCCGGATGCGCTGCGCCTCCCCGCCCGACAGCGTTTCGGCGCTGCGGTCCAGGCTCAGGTAATTGAGGCCCACGTCGTTGAGGAACTTCAGCCGCAGGCCGATCTCGCGCACCACCTTGTCGGCGATCTCGGCCTTGGCGCCGTGCATCTTCAGCGTGGTGAAGTACTCCAGGCTCTCGCGCAAGGTGCTGTGGCTGACCTCGTAAATGGCGCGGGCCTGATCGCCTTCGCCGATCTTGACGTTGCGCGCTTCGCGGCGCAACCGGGTGCCGTCGCATTCGGGGCAGGGCTGCATGCTGCGGTAGCGCGCGAGTTCTTCCCTCACCGCCACAGAATCGGTTTCCCGGTAGCGCCGCGCCATGTTGGGGATGATGCCCTCGAACGGGTGCTTCTTGCTCAACTTCTTGCCGGCGAAGTTGCCCGAGTCCATGGTGTAGCTGAACTTGATTTCCTCTTCGCCCGAGCCGTGCAGCACCACGCTCTGGATCGGCAGCGTGAGTTCTTCAAACGGTGTATCGACACTGAACTTGTAGTGTTTGGCCAGGCTCTCGATCACGCTGAAGTAGTAGCCATTGCGCCGGTCCCAGCCCTTGACGGCGCCCGAGGCCAGGCTCAGCGAAGGGAAGGCGACGACCCGCATCGGGTCGAAGAACTCCATATGGCCCAGGCCGTCACAGCTGGGACAGGCGCCCACCGGCGAGTTGAAGGAGAAAAGGCGCGGCTCCAGTTCGCTGATAGAGTAGTTGCAGACCGGGCAGGCGAACTTGGCGTTGAACAGGTGCTCCACAGCGCTGTCCATCTCCAGTGCGATGGCGCGGCTTTCGGCCAGCCGCAGCGCAGCCTCGAAGCTTTCCGCAAGGCGCTGCTTCATGTCCGGCCGGACCTTGAGCCGGTCGATCACCACGTCGATGTTGTGCTTCTCGGTCTTCTTGAGCTTGGGCAGGTCGTCGAACTCGTAGGCCTGGCCGTTGACGCGAAAGCGCACATAGCCGCGCGCCTGCATCTCGGCGAACACGTCGACGAACTCGCCCTTGCGGTCGCGCGCCACCCGCGCCAGGATCATCAGCTTGGTGTCTTCGGGCAGGGCCAGCACCGCATCGACCATCTGCGAGACGGTCTGGGCCTGCAGCGGGATGTGGTGGTCCGGGCAGTATGGCGTGCCCGCACGGGCAAACAGCAGGCGCAGGTAGTCGTGGATTTCGGTCACCGTGCCCACGGTGGAGCGCGGGTTGTGGCTGGTGGCTTTCTGCTCGATGGAGATCGCCGGCGACAGGCCCTCGATCACGTCCACGTCGGGCTTGTCCATCAGCTGCAGGAACTGCCGCGCATAGGCCGACAGGCTTTCCACGTAGCGGCGCTGGCCCTCGGCGTACAGCGTGTCAAATGCCAGCGAGGACTTGCCCGAACCCGACAGCCCCGTGATCACCACCAGCTGGTTGCGCGGGATGTCCAGGTCGATGTTCTTGAGGTTGTGCGTGCGCGCCCCGCGGATCGCGATCCGCGGGTGGGCCAGGGTGGCAGCCAGATACTTGCCGTCGGAAGAAGAATTCAAGGAGTCCAAGGGGGAAAGTTGGGCCCGCGAAGGGCAACCGAGCATGATAGTCCGGCTGGCCATCGAACGCGAGGGCCGGCCTGGCCGAATACCGGACAATGCGGGGTTCGCCGGTTCATTTCAACGCCCGGCTCCCAGCCTGCTGACAGTTTCGTGACGAATTCCCAGTCTTCCTCCCCGCCCCTGGCCGCTTCCAGCCAGATGACGCCCACTGAGCGCCGCGCCAGCGGTTCGCTCGCCACCATCTTCGCGCTGCGCATGCTGGGGCTGTTCCTGGTGCTGCCGGTGTTCGCGCTGGAGGCAGCCCGCTACCCGGGCGGCGACGATCCGGCCCGGGTCGGCCTGGCCATGGGCATCTACGGCCTGACCCAGGGCCTGCTGCAGATCCCCTTCGGCATGGCTTCGGACCGGTTCGGCCGCAAGCGCGTGATCATCATCGGCCTGCTGGTGTTCGCTGCCGGGAGCTTCGTGGCCGCCGCCGCCAACAGCCTGGGCTGGCTCATCGTGGGCCGGTCGCTGCAGGGGGCTGGCGCCGTTTCGGCCGCCGTCACGGCCCTGCTGGCCGACCAGACCCGCGACGAGGTGCGCACCAAGGCGATGGCCCTGGTGGGCGCCAGCATCGGGCTGATGTTCGCGCTGTCGCTGGTGGTGGCGCCGCTTCTGGCCGCGAAGATTGGGCTGGCCGGGCTTTTCGGCGTGACCGGCGCGCTGGCGCTGGCCGGCATCGCGGTGGTGGCCTTCTGGACGCCGCCCGAGCCCTTGCAGCACAAAAACACACCGCGCGGCCGCCTGTCCGAAGTGCTGCGCCATCCCGCATTGCTGAGGCTGGATGTGGGCGTTTTCGTGCTCCACGCGGTCCAGCTGGCCATGTGGGTGGCCATTCCGGCTCTGCTGGTGCAGGCCGGGCTGGCCAAGGACGCGCACTGGCAGGTGTACCTGCCGGCGGTTCTGGCTTCGTTCGTGGTGATGGGCGCCACGCTGTTCCCGCTGGAGCGGCGCGGCTACCTGCGCGCGGTGTTCCTGGCGTCCATTGGCGTGGTGCTGCTGGTCCAGATCGGCCTGCTGCTGGTGGCGGGCACGCCCGGAATCCCGGCACTGGCGGTGCTGCTGTTCGTCTTTTTCTGCGGCTTCAATGTGCTGGAAGCCAGCCA
>CALRME020000362.1:0-4156 GCA_943369045.1 Sphingobacterium thalpophilum | reverse complement strand
TGGTCGCCGGTGTCGGCAGGCGCCTGAGCGGCAGCCTGTTCACCGGCCGGCGCGTCTTCGCGGGCCGGGCGGTCGCCGCCGCGCTCGCGGCGGTCGCGGCCATAACGGTCACGCGAGCGGCGGTTGCGGCCTTCGCCGTCCTGGCCTTCGGGCGCATCGCTGCGGCCGTCCTGGTGGGCATGCGACTCGAGCACGGCGTTGGCGCCGGGCAGGTCGTGGCCTCCGGCATCGGTGACGCCCGCCACGGAAGTGCCGGTGGCTGCGAGTGCCGCGACTTCGGCGCCGGCTTCGTTGCCCTGGCCATTGGGCGCATCGCTGCGCGGGCCGCGGTCATTGCGGCGTTCGCCACCACGTTCGCCACGTTCACGGCGGCCTTCACCACCCCGTTCGCCGCGTTCACGGCCGCGCCCATCACCACGGCCTTCGCCGCGGTTCTCGCGCGGTGCGCGTTCCTGGCGCGGCTGCTCGCCCACGGTGCCTTCAACCGGCGCTACACCGGCATTCACGCCCTCGGCGTTGGCCGGACGGGCATCGCCGTCGCGGCGTTCGCGAGGGCCGCGGCCCTCGCGGCCGTCACGTGCTTCGGGGCGGTCACCGCGCTCGTTGCGGCCTTCGCCACGGTCGTTGCGGCGCTCGCCGTCACGGCCACCACCACGTCCTTCGTTGTTGCGCGGCTGGCCTTCAGCGCCTTCAGCGGGGCGGCGTTCGCCGTCACGCGGGCCGCGGCCCTCGCCACCACGTCCGTCGCCACGGCCTTCACCCCGGCGTCCATCACGGCGCTCGCCATCGCGCCCGCCACGGCCTTCACCACGGCGGCCATCGCGGCGTTCGCCGTCACGTCCACCGGCGCGGGGCTCGCGGCGTTGTTCGTCCTTCTTTGCCTGGGCGCTGGCCGCAGCTGCTGCAGTGGCTGCGGGCGTTGGTGCGGCGGCTGGCTGCATGCCCAGCAAGCCCTTGACCCACGAGAAGAAGCCGGTCTCAGCGGGCGCCGGTGCGGGCGCAGCGGCAACGGGTGCGCGGGCGGCAGCAGGCGCGG
The DNA here is from genome assembly GCA_943369045.1 of Sphingobacterium thalpophilum. Taxonomy (GTDB): domain Bacteria; phylum Pseudomonadota; class Gammaproteobacteria; order Burkholderiales; family Burkholderiaceae_C; genus Ramlibacter. Next base: position 3,120 of record CALRME020000362.1, on the reverse strand, counting down.
CTACCTTGACGGGCTCGGGCTTGGGCACCGAGATGGGTGCGGGCACGTCGGGCAGCACGCCCTTGATGATCGGCTCCTGCTTGTTGGTGCGCTCCTGTGAGCGGCGCGTCACCGAGGTCGGGTCCTCGATTTCTTCGGCCATCTTGTAGCTGGCCTCGATGTTGTCCAGGCGCGGGTCGTCGTGCTTGAGGCGCTCCAGCCGGTAGTTGGGCGTCTCCAGCGTCTTGTTAGGAACCATCAGCACGTTGATGCGCTGCTTCATCTCGATCTTGGCGATTTCGGTGCGCTTCTCGTTCAGCAAGAACGAAGCCACGTCCACCGGCACCTGGCACAGCACCGAGGCCGTGCTGTCCTTCATGGACTCTTCCTGGATGATTCGCAGGATCTGCAGGGCCGAGCTTTCCGTGTCGCGGATGTGGCCGGAGCCGCCGCAGCGCGGGCAGGGGATGGAAGCACCTTCGCTGAGCGTGGGGCGCAGTCGCTGGCGGCTCATTTCCATGAGGCCGAACTTGCTGATGGTGCCGAACTGCACGCGGGCGCGGTCTTGCCGCAGCGCGTCGCGCAGGCGGTTTTCAACTTCGCGGCGGTTCTTGGACTCTTCCATGTCGATGAAGTCGATCACCACCAGGCCGCCCAGGTCGCGCAGGCGCATCTGGCGCGCCACTTCGTCGGCGGCTTCCAGGTTGGTGCGGGTGGCGGTCTCCTCGATGTCGCCGCCCTTGATGGCGCGGGCCGAGTTGACGTCCACCGACACCAGGGCTTCGGTCTGGTCGATCACGATGGCGCCGCCCGACGGCAGTGTCACGGTGCGGGCATAGGCCGACTCAATCTGGTGCTCGATCTGGAAGCGCGAGAACAGGGGGGCGTCGTCGCGGTAGCGCTTGACGCGGGCGGCATGCTCGGGCATCACGTGGGCCATGAACTGCTGGGCCTGCTCGTAGATGTCGTCGGTGTCGATCAGCACATCGCCGATGTCGTGGTTGAAGTAGTCGCGGATGGCGCGGATGACGAGCGACGATTCCTGGTAGATCAGGAAAGCGCCCTTCGCGCCCTTGGAGGCGCCGTCGATGGCGCCCCAGAGCTTGAGCAGGTAGTTCAGGTCCCACTGGAGCTCGGGCGCGCTGCGGCCGATGCCGGCGGTGCGCGCGATGATGGACATGCCGTTGGGATATTCCAGCTGGTCCATGTTCTCCTTGAGCTCGGCCCGGTCCTCGCCCTCGATGCGGCGCGAAACGCCACCACCGCGCGGGTTGTTGGGCATGAGCACCACGTAGCGGCCGGCCAGCGAGATGAAGGTGGTCAGGGCCGCGCCCTTGTTGCCGCGTTCTTCCTTCTCGACCTGGACCAGCAGTTCCTGGCCTTCCTTGATGGCGTCGTTGATGCGCGCCTGGCTGGCCGCGACGCCGCTCTGGAAGTACTGCTTGGAGATTTCCTTGAAGGGCAGGAAGCCGTGGCGGTCTTCGCCATAGTCGACGAAGCAGGCTTCCAGGGAGGGCTCGACGCGCGTGACGACGGCTTTGTAGATGTTGCCCTTGCGCTGTTCGCGCCCTTCGATTTCGATTTCGTAGTCGAGGAGTTTTTGTCCATCGACGATGGCCAGCCGGCGTTCTTCGGCCTGCGTGGCATTGATCAGCATGCGCTTCATAGCGTCACCTCTTCGTTTCTATTTGGTTGAGGACAGAGCAGATTGCTGCGCAATCCTGGTCTGTCCCGCAACGTCACACGTAGCCCCACAAGGGGGTCAACGATGCCTGCAGGTGCCTTGAAACGAAAGGAATTGCCGAAGTGCAACCGGCCGGCCGAGCGCTAGCTCAGCAGCCGGGGCGTGGGCGCGTGGATGGGGGCGAGCAGGGCGTGAGGACGAGCTGCTACAAAAAATGTAGCTGGTCGTGCACGCTGGGAGTGCGCTGCGGGCGGTTCCATGCCTTCGGCCGGGGCCATGAGCCACCGCCAGCAGGTCAAGAGGAGCGCCATCAGCACAGGAGTTCTCGCTTCGATCCGTTCACAAGCTGCTGCTTGCGAACTGGTATTCCGTATCAGTGTTTCAAAGTGCCGGCTTGACCACCGGGTGTGCGGGCCATCGCAGGCAACTGGCCTGTGATCTGCATGCATTCGGGGTGGTGGCATCGACCTTCCAGCGCAGCGGGGTGGGGGTGTCTGGACTAAACTCAAGACAAATCAACCACTTACAGCGTTACGCTAGTGAAACACATTATAGGGGGCGCAACGCTTCCTGCAATACCGCAAGTCAAATCTGTGACGGTGGACGAAGAATCCGCCGGCCAGCGGCTGGACAACTTCCTGATCCGGCAGCTCAAGGGCGTGCCCAAGACCCATGTGTACCGCATCATCCGCAGCGGCGAAGTGCGGGTGAACAAGGGCCGGGCCTCGGCAGACACACGGATAGAGACGGGCGACGTGATCCGGGTGCCGCCGGTGCGCATTTCCGAAAAAGTAGCCGAAAAGGCCGAAAAGCCGGCGCCGGCACGCGAATTCCCCGTTCTTTTCGAGGACGAGCACCTGCTGGCCATCGACAAGCCCTCTGGCGTGGCGGTCCATGGCGGCAGCGGCGTGAGCTTTGGCGTGATCGAGCAGCTGCGCCAGGCCAGGCCGCAGGCCAAACTGCTGGAACTGGTGCACCGGCTGGACCGGGAGACCTCGGGCATCCTGCTGGTCGCCAAAAAGCGCAGCGCACTGCTGAAGCTGCAGGACCAGTTTCGCGAGCGCGAAACCGGAAAAACCTACCTGGCCCTGGCCGTTGGCACCTGGCCGGCGAACAACAAGGTGATCGACCTGCCGCTGCACAAATACCTTCAGGAGGACGGTGAGCGGCGCGTCAGGGTGGTGGCCCGGGACGACCCGGACGGCATGCGGTCCATCACGCTGGTCAAGGTGGCGCAGCGCCTGCCGGGCTTCAGCCTGCTGGAAGTGACCATCAAGACCGGCCGCACCCACCAGATCAGGGTGCACCTGGCCTCACAAGGCCACCCGATCGCGGGTGACGACAAGTATGGTGATTTCGAGCTGAACAAGTCCTTGCAAAAGCAGGGGCTGCGCCGCATGTTCCTGCATGCGTGGCGGTTACAGTTCAATCATCCCGCCACCGACGCCCGCGTGGAA
>CALRME020000361.1:0-4157 GCA_943369045.1 Sphingobacterium thalpophilum | reverse complement strand
GCAGTGCCTTGAGCGCGGCGCTGTTGTGGCGGCGCTGGGTGTAGGCGGCGTACAGCCAGACGTCTCGCGGTGAAAAATCTTCCAGCGCGCCCTGCAATGCGCCACTCTCCAGTTGCGCCTCGACGATGGTGCGCGGCACACACAGCATGCCCAGGCCCTGCATGGCCAGCTCGATCAGTGGCGCCGGGTCCGTCGTATTGATGCGGCTGCGCACTGGCACCATGTAGGCTTGGTTCTCCACCTCGAAGCGCCACTCATGCGCCGTGTCGCGTACCGAAAACGTCAGCGCTTCGTGGTCGGCCAGGTCGTCGGGGTGGGTGGGCAGGCCGCGCTGTTCCCAATAGGCTGGTGACGCGCACACCACGAACGACAGGCGTTGCAGCTTGCGCACGATCAGGTTGTTGTCGGGGATGCGGCCCACGCGCAGCGCCACGTCGATGCCTTCGTTGACCATGTCCAGGATCTCGTTGGAAAGGTCCAGGCTGACGGTGACGTCCGGGTACAGCGTCATGAATTCGCCCAGCAGCACCGGCAACTGGTTGTGCCCCAGGCCCTGCGGCGCCGTGAGCCGCAGCCGGCCGCTGGGCAGCTTGCTGCGCTGCTGCAGTTCCAGCCGCGTGAGCTCGATGATCTCCACCAGCGGCGCGCTGCGCTCGAGCAGCAGCGCGCCCGCATCGGTCAGGCTCACGGTGCGGGTGGAGCGGTTGAGCAGGCGCACGCCCAGGCGGGTTTCGAGTTCGGCCACGTACTTGCTGACGTTGGCCTTGGAGACATCCAGCGCCTTCGCCGCCATGGAGAAGCTTCCGCGGTTGGCAACCTCGCGGAAGGTGCGAATCAGTTCAAGTGTGTCCATTGTTTCCGGTGTCGAAACGCCGTGGTTCCGTTTTGCGCTGTTTAAGAGCGCAACTTCATTCTCATCTGCTTCTCACAGGAGTGCAGGCCTGCACTCCTGATGACCGTACATAAAGGCTGACAAGCCAATTCAAAGGAACCTGACCATGAAAAGCACCAAATTCATCGCCGTCGCTGCCCTGTCGCTGCTGGCTGCCGCCGCTTCCGTTGCCTATGCCGACGAGGCCGATGGCTCGCAGTTCGCCCTGAGGTTCGAAGGCAACCGCACCCGCGCCGAAGTCATGGCCGAAGCCGCACAAGTGGCTGCGACCCGCAGCACCGAGCCCAATGGTTCGCGTGTGGCGGCACCCGTGAAATCCGTGACCGGCCGCGATGCAGTTCGCGCGCAGGCCGCGCAGGCCGTGCGCCTGGGACAGATCGGCTACGGCGAAATCAGCCGCTTCTAAGGGCTGCGCAGATCACTTCCCGGAGCGGGCGAGGTAGCGCTTGCGCCAGAAGATGACCAACACCGTCACCGACACGGTGAGCATGATCGCCAGGATGACCCACATGGCGTAGTCCGAGTGGATCAGCGGCAGGAACTCGAAGTTCATGCCGAAGAAGCCGGTGATGAAGTTAAGCGGCAGGAACACTGCCGTCAGGGCCGTGAGCACCCGCATGATTTCGTTCGTGCGGTTGCTTTGCGCCGAGAAGTGGATCTGCACGGCGCTCTCGGCGCCCTGTTCCATGCGCCGCACGTGGTGGACCACGCGCTGGATGTGCTCGATCACATCACGCGCACGCGAGAGCAGGCCGTCGCGCTCGGCCTGTGCCAGCGCGGCGGCAGGCTGTTCGCGCGCCGTGTCCAGCCATTCCTGCATGGCGTCGTTCTGCTCCTCGCAAAGGTCTTCGAGCTTGTGCAACTCCGAGCGGGCCACCATCAGCGCGGCCCAGTTGGCTTTTGATGCGCGGGGACGCAGCAGCTCATGCTGCCATTCATCCATTTCCGTGGACAGCTGCTTGCGAAGCTCCAGGTAGCTGTCGACCATCACGTTGATCATGCGCAGCATCAGGTCCGACGGGTTGGTCGGCAGGCGGTTGCGCGCGGGCGCGGGCGAGCCATCGGCCTGCACCGCGTCCGAAAGGTAGCGGTTGATGAAAGATCGAGCCGTATAGCAGCCGCCCGGGTGCACCGAGATCAGCAGCCGGTCAAAGGCGACAAAGGCCACGGCGCGCGTGCGCACGCGCTGGAACGAGGGCAGGGCGGCCGAAAGCGGGGCCGTCGCCTGGGGGTCGCTGCGAAGCTCCTCCTCGACCTCCTCGGCGGTCGCCAGCCGGCGGAACACCACCTGGTCGTAGATCGAGGTGTAGTCGTAGTAGGAGGGGTGGGCGCGGTTGCGCAGGTCCTGAATGTGCAGGTCCAGCAGCGTCGAGCCTCCGAGCTGCAGGGCGGCATGCTGGATGGCCGGCAACTCGGTGGCAAGCGCATCGCGTTCGAGGTAGATCCAGATGAACCCGCCGGCGGGCGCCTGCTGCGGAACCGCTTCGAGGAACCGCAGCGTGCCGCCGGCGAATTCAACGATTTGCATCGGCGTCAGGTCCGCAGTTTGCGGGCGGCGTCGATCGCAAAGTAGGTGAGGACACCGTCGGCGCCGGCGCGCTTGAAGGCCAGCAGGCTCTCCATCATCACGGCGTCGTGGTCCAGCCAGCCGTTTTGCGCGGCGGCCTTGAGCATGGCGTACTCGCCGCTGACCTGGTAGGCGAAGGTGGGCACGCGGAATTCGTCCTTGACGCGGCGCACCACGTCCAGGTAGGGCATGCCGGGCTTGACCATCACCATGTCGGCGCCTTCGGCGATGTCCATCGCCACCTCGCGCAGGGCTTCGTCGGTGTTGCCCGGGTCCATCTGGTAGACCTTCTTGTTGCTCTTGCCCAGGTTGCCGGCAGAGCCCACGGCGTCGCGGAACGGGCCGTAGAAAGCGCTGGCGTACTTGGCGCTGTAGGCCATGATCCGTGTGTGGATGAACCTGCGTTCTTCGAGTGCCGCGCGGATGGCGCCGATGCGGCCATCCATCATGTCCGAAGGTGCCACGATGTCCACGCCGGCCTGGGCCTGCGTCAGAGCCTGCTGCACCAGCACTTCGACCGTTTCGTCATTGAGGATGTAGCCGGTGTCGTCCAGCAGTCCGTCCTGCCCGTGGCTGGTGAAGGGGTCCAGCGCGACGTCGGTCATCACGCCCAGTTCGGGGAATCGCTTTTTCAGGCCGGCGACCACGCGCGGCACCAGGCCGTCCGGATTCATCGCTTCCTTGCCGTCGGGCGTCTTGAGCGCCGGATCGATCACCGGGAACAGCGCCATCACGGGGATGCCCAGCCGCACGCATTCTTCGGCCACGGGCAGCAGCAGATCCAGGCTGAGCCGTTCGACCCCGGGCATGGACGCAACAGCTTCACGGCGCTTCTCGCCATCGAGCACAAAAACCGGATAAATCAGGTCGTGGGCAGTGAGCGCGTTCTCGCGCACCAGGTTGCGGGTGAAGTCGTCGCGGCGCAGGCGGCGGGGCCGGCCATGGGGAAAGGGGGCGGGAGCGGTCATGGGGAAAATTGTGCCCCATCGGGCCGTGACAGGCATTTGGGGAGCGGATTTGCGCCAAAAGAATTAATCATATGGATGACTCAAGCGCCCTTGGCCGAGAAAAATGACCTGGCCCGGCTTGAAACTGACCGGGCGGTTTGTTAAATTAGGGGTGGGTGCTTCGGCGCCTCCCGCTTTTCCTCCCTGAGCGGGCGCCTTAATGTGTGACAGCAAAAAGGCTTCCCACCCCGGCTTTTGGCCGGGGTTTTTTTTGGGGCCGTCCCGGTGCGGCCCTACACTGCGCCCCATGCTCTGGGTCAAGTCACTCCATATCGTCTTCGTGGCCAGCTGGTTCGCCGGCCTGTTCTACCTGCCGCGCATCTTCGTGAATCTGGCGCTGGTCGATCCGCAATCGGTGGCGGAACGCGAGCGCCTGCTGCTGATGGCGCGCAAGCTGTTTCGCTTCACCACCTTCCTGGCCGTGCCTGCCCTGGCGCTGGGCGTGTGGCTGTGGCTGGGCTACGGCATAGGACGCGGGCCGGGCAATGGCTGGATGCATGCCAAGCTGTTCGTGGTGCTGCTGGCGATCGGCTACCACCACGGCTGCGGCGTCCTGCTGCGCAAGATGGTGTCGGGCGCGCCCATGCGCAGCCATCGCTGGTACCGCTTCTTCAACGAAGTGCCGGTGCTGCTGCTGCTGGCGGCGGTGGTGCTGGTTGTGGTCAAGCCTTTCTGAAAGCCCGCCGCCGAT
>CALRME020000360.1:0-4158 GCA_943369045.1 Sphingobacterium thalpophilum | reverse complement strand
AAGCGTCCTCGGCCACCGGGTACATGAAAAAGCCCAGCTTGCCGTGCTTTGCGCCCGGCAGCGCCACGTCGTGCGCGCGGTTGAAGGCCAGCCAGTTGCCTTCCCAGCCGCCAAACAGGGCCTTGTTTACCGGCGCGACCACTGGGTTGGCGGTGGTCTTGATCCAGTCGGGCGTTTCCAGGCGCATGACCTTGCCCACGTCGGCCGGGTCCATCGCCACCCAGCCGTAGCCCGCCAGGTGCACCTCGGCGCGGCAGTGCTGCGCGCTCTTGAGGTTGGCGGGGTTGCCCGAGAGTTCCTTGTAGCCGAAGGCGCTGGGCACCAGCCGGATGCCGTACACATCGCGCGCCGGGATGCCCGCCGCCCTGCACAGGCCCACGAACAGGCCGTTGATGTCGCCGCACTTGCCGCCCATGTTGCCGGTCTCCAGCATGGTCTTGATGTCGCCCGTGCCGCAGCCGCGCACCTTGGGTTCGCGGAAGGTATTGGCCACGATCCAGTCGTAGAGCTTGCGGGTCTTTTCAAGGTCGGTCGTCGCGCCGGCGGTGGCCTCCATCGCGGTCTTGAGCACGATGCCGTCCAGCGGCATCAGGTCGGTGGGCTGCGTCCAGCGGGCCAGTTCGGCGGCCGAGGCGGACGGCACGTCCTTCTTCGACCAGTCAGTCGCGCGGTCCTGTGTCTCGAAGCGGCTGCTCAGTTCCACAAACGGCGTGGCCTGCGAAGCGGGGAACTCGACCTGCAGGAAGCGCGCGCCGTATTTGGCGTCCACGCGCATCGAGGCATCGCCATTGGTCTTGAAATCGCTGGCGCCGCTGCGCTGGTAGCTGTCATCGACCGACGGCACAGGCATCCAGACACGGGCCACGCCGTTGGTGACGGGCACCTCGACACGGGTGGTGATCTCGAAGCTGCGCCAGTTGCCCGGGCGCGGCTCGAAGCGGCGTTCCTGGGCGCTGGCGTGCAGGGCGAAGGTGGGCAGTGCGGCGGCGCCGGCGGCCAGCAGCAGGTGGCGGCGTTGGATGTGGTGCATGTCGATTTCCTTTGAAGCTATGAATCTTGAATGAAGGGTTACTTGAGCAGCGGCTCGATCCAGCGCGCGGCGTCCTTGCCGGTCCAGTCGACTTCGCCGGTCACGCGCCAGCGCGGCTTGCCGTCACGGGCAATCACTATGGAGCTGGGGAAGACTTTCACGCCCCAGGCCGCCGCGACAGCGCCGTCGCGGTCCATGAGCATGGGCAGTGAGAGGCTCGCGGCTTGCGCGAACTGGTTGACGCGGGCATCGCGTTCCTTGAAGTTGACGGCCAGTACGACCAGTTCGTTGCCGTACAGGTCGGCAATCGACTGCAGCGAGGGCATCTCGGCGCGGCAAGGCTCGCACCAGGTGGCCCAGAAGTTGAGGATGACGACCTTGCCGCGCGTGTCAGCCAGTTTCCACTCCCGGCCCTTGCTGTCGGTCAACACGACATTGGGTGTGACTTCTGCCGCAGGCCAGCGCATGGCTTCATTGGCGGCGTGCAGCGGCAGCCAGGCTGACAGGCACAGCGTGGCGAGGGCTGCGCGCGCGGCACGCAACGGAATAGGCAGGGCGCTGGGCATGGATTGGCTCGGGGAGGTGAGCCGCGATCTTAACGGCGGCGCGGGCGCCGCGGTATTTCAGAACGCGTCGAAGAACCTCTTGGCCGACGATGCGCAGAACGGGAACAGGGCGGCGTGGTAGTTGCGTGCCACTTCCCATCCCGTGTCCAGGCCCTGCAGCCGAGCCTGGGCCGCCGTGGCTTCCTTGAGCAGGGCAAAGCCGGCGCGCTCGGCGACGAATGCATCGGCCACCACGTCGTCCATGTTCAGCACCGAAAAGCGGTTGGACGTTTGCGCCATTGCCAGTGTGTTGTTGGCGAACGAGACCGTGGCGTCTCCGGAGCCGCCGCACAGCAGCACCGGGGCAGCCGGCACGAAGCCGCGCAGGTCATTGGCGCGGGCATCAATACGCAGTCCAAAGGTGGGTGCTGTAGGCCGCATCAGCGAATCCTGCAGGTAGGCCATGCGGAAGCTGTTGGTGAACAGGTGCGAGGCCGCAAAGCCGCGGGCATAAACGCTGTCCATGCCGGTGCCCGTGGGCGGGGTCAGTGCGTTGAGCTGCGCCTGTGTGAGGCCGGAGCTGCCGGCCGCCGGCGGCGTGGGGCTGAACAGCGCCGAAGACGGCAGCTTGCCGGTGCTGGCCAGCGTGGACGCGCTTGCGCCCGGCAGCAGGGCTTCAATGCCGGCGGCAAATTCCGGCTCGTACAGCTCGGTGGGCAGCGCGTACACATTGCCGTAGGACTTCTGGAAGCTGGTGGCGATCAGCGTGCCGAACAGCGTGGCGCCCACGTGCACCTGGCCGGCGAAGTTGTCATCGAGTTCTTTCGCCAGCGCATAAGGGCCCGACATCGGCGCAGAGGCCGTCACCGCCACACCCGCCAGTTGCAGCGCGCGCTGCGTCGCCATGGCCACGTGCCCGCCTTGCGAGTAGCCGGTGATGAACAGCCTGCTGCCGGCAGTGACCCGAGTGCCCAGCGCGGCCAGCGCCGTCTTGCCCGCGGTGAGCGCATCCACCATTTCACCCGACTGCTGCTGCGCGTTCAGGAAAGGGTGGTAGGTCAGGGGCGAGACGTCGTATCCGGCGTAGTTGGGAGCCACCACCACGTAGCCGCGTGCGGCAAACAGGGCGGCCAGCGCCAGGCTTTCGTTGTTGGCGGGGTTGCTGCTTTCGCCCAGCGCCGCAAGGTTGTAGGTCTTTGCCGGGTCGGTGGCGTGCGCGTACAGCACGATGGGCCGCGCGCCGGTGCAACGGCTGTCGGCGCCGGTGGGAAGCATCAGTGCGCCGGAGGCGCTGGTCGCTTCGCCCGCGCCGCCGAGGGTCGTGTACTGCAGGTAGCGCACCTCGACGCCGCAAACCGGCGTGCCGGCCAGCAGCAGCAGGGTCTGGTCGCGCGCCATGCCGTTCTGCAGGCGGGTTGCAAGCTCAGCGGCAGTGAAAGCCGCGCTTTGGGGCGCCGGTGTTACAAGCAGCGCCCCGCGGGTGGGGGTGGGCGCGGGAACGGGGGCTGTGCCGCCGCCGGTACCGGTGCCACCGCCCCCGCAGGCGGACATCAGTAGCGGGAAAAGCGTGGCACAGGCAACTGCCCAAAGGCGGGGGTACTTCATCCCGCCACTCTAGGCAGTGGAGGTAAACCCCTGATGAACGCGGGCCACTGTTACGTTTGTGGCTCAGCTGTCCAGAGCCGTCCGCCCGAGGCTTCGACGTGCGTCAGGTACACCCGCAGGTCGAACTCCAGCTGGTGGTAGGCCGGCTCCATGTAAGTGCAGAGCTTGTAGAAGGCCTTGTCGTGTGCGCTTTCCTTGATGTGGGCCAGCTCATGCACGGCGATCATCTTCAGGAATTCGGGGGGCACTTCGCGAAACAGCGTGGCGATGCGGATCTCGCGCTTGGCCTTGAGCTTGCTGCCCTGAACCCGCGACACGGTGGTGTGGGTGCCCAGCGCGTGGGCGATGACGTGCAGCTTGCTGTCGAATGCCACCTTGCTGAGAGGGTCGGAATTGCGCAGGAACTCGTTCTTGAGGCCCATCACGTAGTCGTACAGGGCGCGGTCGGTGCGCACGCCATGAATGGCTGGGTATTTCTTTTGCAGCATCTCTCCCAGCCGCCCCTGCGCCAGCAATTCGCGCACCTGTGCCTGCAAGGTGTCGGGGTAGGCCTGCAGGTACTTCATGGCGGCCAAGTCTACTGGTGCGGGTGGCATGATGCCGCCATGACGCAGATGTACCTTTCTATCTGGGCCTGGATACGCGAAGGCCTGCGTGCCGGCATCTTCCTGCGGCCGCGCGTCGCTGGCCAGACGCCGAGGCCGGCACAACTTGCCGTGATTGCGTTGCTGCTGGTGCTGCTGGAAATTGCCACCTCGCGACTGGAAATACCGGGCCCCGCCATCTTCAACGCGCCGGCCTGGCTGGCACCCTGGTGGGCCACGTCGCTGATGGTGATGGTGGCGTGGTGGACGCTGTCGCCGCCGGACGGCGAGGGTGCGGGGCCGTCCAGCTTGTCCACCTGGTTTGCGCTGTGGCTGCCCGCCACCGTGCCGGCCAACCTCGTGTCCCAGGCGCTTTCGGTCGCGCAAGCCTGGG
>CALRME020000359.1:0-4159 GCA_943369045.1 Sphingobacterium thalpophilum | reverse complement strand
CTTGACGCGGAAGATGGAGCCGGCGCCGGGCGTGCTCACGGCACTGAGTTCGCCGCCCATCAGGTCCGTGAGCATCTTGGCGATGGTCAGGCCCAGGCCCGCACCGGTGGCCGCCTGGCTGGAACTGGTGCCGCGCGCGAACGGCTCGAAGATCTGCTCGAGTTCCTGCGCCGTCATGCCCGGTCCGGTGTCCTCGATCTCTATCCAGGCCATCTCGCGCGCGTGGCGCAGCCGGAACGTCACTTGCCCGCTGGCCGTGAACTTGATGGCATTGCCCAGCAGGTTGATCAGGATCTGCGGCACGCGCTTTTCGTCCGCACGCACCAGCTCGGGCACCGTGCCTTCGGCTTCGAACCGGAAGGCCAGACCCTTGGCCTGCGCCTGCAGCTCGAACATGCCGGCCATTTCGTTGATGCCGTCGGCGAACTGCATGGGCTTGACGTTGAGCGTGAGCTTGCCCGACTCGATGCGGGCAATGTCCAGCGTGCCTTCGATCAGCGACAGCAGGTGCTCGCCGCCGCGCTTGATGACGTTGACGGCCTGCTTGCGGTGCGCGGGAATGGCCGCGTCCTCGCCCATCAGCTGGGCGTAGCCCAGGATGGAGTTGAGCGGTGTACGCAGCTCGTGGCTGATGGCGCTGATGTAGCGGCTCTTGGCCTGGTTTGCCTGCTCGGCCGCATGCTTGGCCTGTTCCGCGGTCTGTTTGGCCTGTTGCAGCGCCTCGTCGGTCTGCTTGTGCGACTCGATTTCGCGCATCAGCAGGTGGGTCTGGCGGTTGGATTCCTCCTGCGCCACCTGCCGGCTCTTGTGCGCCAGCACCAGCCACCAGGCGACGATGCCGGCAATCACCAGCAACGCCATGTAGGCCTTGAGGAAGCCCGAGCGCAGCGTGCCTTCGGACACGCCCACGCTGTCGGCCAGCACCGTGAGCGCGCGCAGTTCCTGGTGGTAGAGCAGGCCGAACACCGTGGCCAGCAGCGGCACGATGATCAGCATCAGAAGCAGGAAATGGCCCAGGCCGGTGTCCAGGTAGGGCCAGACGCGGCGCGGCAGCAGCCAGCGCAGGGCGCCTGACCATTGCGCCGACAGGCTCGCATGGGGCTTGCACAGGTCGCCGCAGCGCGCGTCCAGCGTGCAGCACAGCGAGCAGATCTGCCCCTGGTAGGCCGGGCAATGGGCCATGTCCGGGCCTTCGTATTCCCGTTCGCAGATCACGCACTGGCGCAGCCCCAGGCGCTGGTAGCTGCCCTCGTCGGCTTCGCTCGGCTTGCGTGCAATGTAGTAACGGCCCTTGGTCGCCCATGCGATAAGGGGCGAGGTCACAAACGCCACGCCCAGCGCAATCACGGCGGAGAAAGCCTGCGCCGAGGGGCCGAACAACCCCAGGTGCGCCGTGATCGACAGGGCCGACGCCAGCGCCATGGCGCCCACGCCCACAGGATTGATGTCGTACAGGTAGGCCCGCTTGAACTCGATGCCTGGGGGGGACAGGCCCAGCGGCTTGTTGACCACCAGGTCGGCGACCACAGCCATCATCCAGGCGATGGCGATGTTCGAGTACAGGCCAAGCACGTCACCCAGGGCCTCGAACACGTTCATCTCCATCAGCATGAAGGCGATCAGAGTGTTGAACACCACCCAGACCACGCGGCCCGGATGGCTGTGGGTGACGCGCGAGAAGAAGTTCGACCAGGCCAATGAGCCGGCGTACGCATTGGTGACGTTGATCTTGAGCTGCGAGATCACCACGAACAGGGCCGTGGCCGCCACCGCCCAGCCGTAGTGCGGAAACACATACTCATAGGCGGCCAGGTACATCTGGTTGGGGTCCACTGCCCGGTCAGTGGGCACCATATGGGTGATGGCCAGGTAGGCCAGCAGAGCGCCGCCCAGCATCTTGACCACGCCCAGGAGCACCCAGCCCGGCCCCCCCACCAGGACGCCGGCCCACCAGCGCTTGCGGTTGGCTGCGGTACGGGCGGGCATGAAGCGCAGGTAGTCGGCCTGCTCCCCCATTTGGGTAATCAGGGCGATGCCCACTGTCAGCGCCGCACCGAAGAGGTGCATTTTGAATTCAGATCCAGCACTTTTTTCACCGACATAGTGCGTTATGCCTGTAAATGCACCAGGATCGCGCATTAGCACATAGATGAAAGGCACGACCAGCATGACCAGCCACAAAGGCTGGGTCCAGACCTGCAAACGGCTGATGGCCGAGACGCCGTGCGTCACCAGCGGAATGACCACCAGCGCGCAAATCAGGTAGCCCCAGCTTGGCGGAATGCCCAGCGCCAGCTCCAGTGCGTAGGCCATGACGGCGGCCTCCAGCGCGAAAAAGATAAAGGTGAACGAGGCGTAGATCAGCGAAGTGAGCGTGGAGCCGATGTAGCCAAAGCCCGCGCCCCGGGTCAGAAGGTCCATGTCCACGCCATAGCGGGCGGCGTAGATGCTGATGGGCAGGCCGGCCAGGAAAATGATCAGCCCGGTGGCCAGGATGGCCCAGAAAGCGTTGAAAAAGCCGTACTGGACCAGCAAAGTGGCGCCCACTGCTTCCAGGATGAGGAACGAGGCGGCGCCAAAGGCGGTATTGGCCACCCGCAACTCCGACCATTTGCGAAAGCGCTGCGGGGCAAAGCGCAGCGCGTAGTCTTCCATCGTCTCGCTGGCCACCCAGCTGTTGTAGTCCCGCCGCACCTTGACCACGCGTTGCGGTGCGTCGTCGGGGCTCACGGGGTAGATGGGAATGGTTTCGCTCACACGGGCAAAGTGCAGGTTCCGTGCCCGTCACGATTCTTCGATGCGCCTTTCAGGCGCGGTCCATGCGCCGTCCGGCGTATGGCGCGGCACGGGGTTTGCAATAAGATGGTCCGCAACCCCGAGGAAACGCAGGCGCCATGGAACTGACCCCCCGCGAAAAAGACAAGCTGCTGATCTTCACAGCCGCCCTGCTGGCCGAACGGCGCAAGGCCCGCGGCCTGAAACTCAACTACCCCGAAGCCGTGGCGCTGATCTCGGCCGCCGTGATGGAAGGCGCGCGCGACGGCCGCACCGTGGCGCAGCTCATGAGCGAAGGCCGCAGCGTGCTCACCCGTGCCGACGTGATGGACGGCATCGCTGAAATGATCCCCGACATCCAGGTCGAAGCCACCTTCCCCGACGGCACCAAGCTCGTCACCGTCCACCAGCCCATCGTCTGAAACGCGAGAACCGAATGAAGCATTCCCTCATCACCCGCGCCTCCACCGCACTGGCTTTTTTCAGCGCAGCCGCCAGCGCGATGGCACACGATGGCCACGGCCTGCAGGCAATCCACTGGCATGCCACCGACACGCTGGGCTTCCTGGTGGTTGCGGTACTGGCAGGCGCAGCGGTCTGGTTCTCGCGCGGCGGCAAGTGAGGCGGCGATGATCCCCGGCGAACTCTTCACCGACGACGGCGACCACGTTCTCAACCCCGGCAGGCGCACGCTGACGGTGGTGGTGCAGAACACGGCCGACCGGCCCATCCAGGTCGGCTCGCACTACCACTTCGCGGAAACCAACGGCGCGCTGGGCTTTGACCGTGAGGCGTCCCGCGGCATGCGCCTGAACATCGCCTCCGGCACGGCTGTGCGTTTCGAGCCCGGCCAGCAACGCACCGTGGAACTGGTCGACTACGCCGGTGAACGCGTCGTCTACGGCTTTCGCGGCCTGGTTCAAGGAAAACTCTGATGGCCACCATTGGGCGCCGCGCCTATGCGGAAATGTTCGGCCCGACCCAGGGCGACCGGGTCCGGCTGGCTGACACCGGCCTCGTGATCGAGGTGGAAGAGGACTACACCCTGCGCGCCGGCGGCTACGGCGAGGAAGTCAAGTTCGGCGGCGGCAAGACCATCCGCGACGGCATGGCGCAGTCGCAGAAGACGCGTGCGGAAGGTTCGATGGACTGCGTGCTGACCAACGCGCTGATCATCGACCACTGGGGCATCGTCAAGGCCGACATCGGTATCAAGAGCGGCCGCATCGTGGCCATCGGCAAGGCCGGCAACCCTGATACGCAACCCGGCGTGGACATGATCATCGGCCCGGGCACGGAGATCATTTCCTGCGAAGGCAACATCGTCACGGCGGGCGGCATCGACAGCCACATCCACTTCATCTGCCCGCAGCAGATAGAGGAA
>CALRME020000358.1:0-4171 GCA_943369045.1 Sphingobacterium thalpophilum | reverse complement strand
TGATTTCCAAGGCGGGCGTCAACTTCGGCCGCCACGGTGGCACCGCCGAGGCGGGCCAGACCTTCGATGTGGGCTCCAACATGGACGCGGTGCTGGACATGCGAACCAACACCGGCCAGATCGGCCGCTACATCACGGTCATGAAGGATGGCGTGCCAACGCGGGTGCTGGCAACGCAGCAGGGCACGATCGCCAAGACCTACAACAGCCTGGGCGGCGCCAAGGAACATGACGACATGGGCAACATCACGCCCCGCATCCTGCGCTGCATCAACCATCTCAACGCCAAGATGGGCCAGAGCGGACCTTTTCGCAGGGTGCACCACAACGCTGAATCGCACCGCAACCACATCTTCGGCGGCATCACCGGTGCGGACATGAAAAAGGGCGAAGCCTTCCCGCTGACGGTGTTCCAGCCCACCAGCCTGACGACTGGAACCGTGGTCTCGACTTACCAGGCGGTGTCCACATTGCTCAACATGGACGAGTTCAAGACCTATGCGGGGCTCTTGCACCAGGCAGGCTATTACGTGCCGCGCAGCTGGACCTGGGGCATGTCCATCCGCGACCAGTACGGGCGCAGCGTTCCGTGAATTTTCCTCACCACCCGGCCGGCGTCGCTTGTTACCGTTACAAAGTGTTGGCAGGCGTAACCGGCACCGATAGCATCTGCTGAACTGACAACGGGGATCTCGGATGAGTCGGATCAATCGGCTGCTTGCGGCAGCCTTGTGGTGCGCCGGCGCGGCCTGGGCCGAGGACGGCAAGCCTGGACTCGCGGCACTCTCAGCCGAGGCCTGGCAACTGGCAGGCTGGGTGAAGTACTCCTCTGACAACCGCGCGCAGCCCTTTGCCATCATCGACAAGAAGGGTGCCCGCATTTACGTGTTCGAAGCCGATGGCAGGCTGCTGGGTGCCTCAAACGCGCTGCTGGGCCAGACCATCGGCGACGACTCCGCGCCGGGCATTGGCGAACGCACGCAGACCGGCGACATCGCCCCTGATGAGCGCACCACGCCGGCCGGGCGGTTCGAATCAAAGCCAGGGCGTAACCTGCAAGGCGAACCCGTCGTCTGGGTCGACTGGGATTCTGCTTTTGCGATCCACCGGCTTCGCCCTGGCTCCACCTATGTCAAACGAAAGGCGGCGCTCGCCACCGCTGCCCTGTCCGACAAGCGCCAGTCGCTCGGTTGCGTGGTGGTGCCGGTGGCGTTCTATGAGACCGTGGTCCAGCCCGTGCTCGGCAACCGGCGCGCCGTGGTCTACGTGCTGCCCGAAACGCGCTCGCTGCAGGCGACTTTCGGTGCCCTTTGATGCGTCGCCGCGTGGGCGCTGTCCCACAGGCGCTGGCTCCTTGAACTGACGGGGCCGGGCCGCAGACTGTTTAGTCTTGCAACAGCTGGCTTCATTCCGTAAGGATGCCGGCCAAGTCCGAGTCAATTTTCATATTCAAGGAGTTCCCCATGAAAGCATCGCAATTCAAGAGCCTGATCGCCGGTATCGCCACCGTGGCCGTTGTCGGCGTCGCCATCGCGCAGAGCACGCCTCCCAACCCGGCCTCGGCCAATCCCGCAACGGGCGCCGGCCAGCAAAGCTCGCAGGGTACGCCCATGGGCACCACGGGGACGTCTGGCGGCACTGGCGCGACCATGGGCACCACAATGGGTGCGACGACCACGCCCAGCACCGGCTCGACTGCCGCAGCACCGGCCGACAGCGGCACGACGATGGCCAGCGCTTCGCCGCGCAAGATGCGCGCCGACCGCAACTAAGCCATCAGCTCAGGCCTTCACAGGCTTTTTGCGGACAGCGGCCTTCCCGGCCGCTGTTTTTTTGGCGGGTGCTTTCTTCGCAACCGCTTTTGCCGCCGCTTTCGCAGCGGGCGGCGTCACCGGGGGCGCCGCATTCGCGGCTGCGAACAGCGCCGCCGCTTCCTCGTAGGCCGCCTCCAGCATGTCCGCCAGGTCCTGTACGTACGGCACGGCTTTTTTGTCGGCAATCACGCCGAAGTCGACGCTGCCGGCGTATGTCTGGATGGTGATGTTCAAGGCCAGGCCATGCATCACGATGGACAGCGGATGGAAGGTCAGCATGCGCGCCCCGGCCAGGTAGAGCGGCACCTGCGGGCCCGGCACGTTGCTGATGGCCACGTTGGCGATGGTGGGCAGGCGCTCGGCCACGCTTCCCTTGCCGTAGGTCTTGAACAGGGCCTTGGCCGCACCGCCAACCAGCCAGGGCGCCATCAGGGACGGATAGTCCGTGGGCAGCACCGACTTGAGGTTGACCAGCGCGTCCTTGACCTTGGCGGTCGACGCCAGGATGGCGTTCATGCGCTTCATCGGGTGCGCCAGGTGGGTGCCCAGGTCGACTACGGTGATGGAAGCCTGGTTGTTGAGTTCCTTGTTGCTTTCCTCGCGCAGGCTCACGGGCATTGCGGCCACCAGCGGTTTGGCCGGCAGGGTGGCGTGCTTCTTCAGGTAGTTGCGCAGTGCCGTCGAGCAGATCCACAGCACGATGTCGTTGAAGCTGCCGCCCACGGCCTTGGCCATGGCGCGCGACGGGCCAAAGGGGATGCTGGCAGTGGCGAACACGCGGTTGCGCGTGATGCCGACGTTGAAGACGGTCTTGGGCGCGAGATTGATCGGAGACTTGGGCCGCAGGCTGGTCAGGCCTTTCTCGCCGCCAGAGACTGACTGCCGCGCCACTGCGCCGCCGAGCGAACTGGCCGCTGCCGGCAGCGACTTCGCCAGCTTGGCGTACTGCGCCAGCGAGTTGGAGAACACCGCGCCAATCATCTCGCCGATCTTCAGGTCGCCGGCTGTGCGCTTCTTTCGCGCCGGATCGGCAGGCGCCACCTCGCGCGGGATGGCAGTCAGGTCGAGCATGGCGTTGGCCAGCACCATGCCGCCCTTTCCGTCGAGCGCGGCGTGGTGGATTTTGGAATAGAAGCCCACCAGCTTGCCTTCGACGCCCATACCCGGGTCCGGCTTGATGTTGTCGAACACATAGAACTCCCATAGCGGGTGTTCCCGGTCGATCAGCTGGCCGTGCAGCTTCGCGGCCATAGCCTCGGTCTGCTTGACCGTGAGGGCGGCGCCGGGCACCTTGCGGATGTGGAAGTCGATGTCCACCTCGTCGGCCTCGACCCAGATCGGGTGGCCCAGGTCGAAAGGCATGAAGGCCAGGCGGCGGCTGAAGATGGGTGCCAGGTGCATGCGGCTGGCAATGTGCTTTTGCACGGCCTTGTGGAAGCTCCCCTTGTAGCCTTTGGGCAGCTCGTAGAGGTTGAGCGAGCCCACGTGCATGGGCGTTTCCGGGGTTTCCAGGTACAGGAAGGTGGCGTCGAGGCCGCTGAGGGATTTCATGTTGTTCGTTGTCTCCGGTTCGCCGCCACGTTAACCCAGCCCTGCGCGCGCTGGCACTAGGGTTTGCGTTGTGGTGGCGCGATACCTGAAAGCGCACAAGCAATCCTGGTGCGGCTTGCGGAGGCATTTGTGCCTGCAGGCCGCGCCGGCATTGCTTGGGGCTATTGCTGCTCTTGCCGGAAGGGGCTGCGTGAGCCGAGCTCGTCCAGGTAGTTGCCGATGCCTTGCCCTTCGCGTTCGAGAAAGCGTTCAACCGCATCGGCGAACGCGGGATGGGCAAGCCAGTGGGCACTTGTGGTCTTGACCGGCATCAGGGCGCGCGCCATCTTGTGCTCGCCCTGCGCGCCGCCCTCAAAGCGCTGGTAGCCATTGGCGATGCACCATTGCAGCGGCTCGTAGTAGCAGGCGTCGAAGTGCAGGCAGTCCACCCGCTCCAGCGCGCCCCAGTAGCGCCCGTAAGCCACTTTCTCGCGCGGGTCGATGGCGATCAGGCTGACGGCGATGGGCTTGCCGGCGCGTTCGGCCACGAACAGCAGCCAGTTCTCCGGCATGTCGCTGGCCATGCTCCGGAAGAAGTCGCGGCTCAGATAGGGCGCATTGCCGTGCTCGTAGTAGGTGCGCTCGTAGCAGCGGTAGAAGAAGTCCCAGTCGGCTCCGTTGATGCCTGCACCCTGCGACCAGCGGAAAGTCACACCGGCGTCGGCCACCTTGCGCCGCTCCTGGCGGATCTTCTTGCGCTTTTCCTGCGACAGGCTGGCCAGGAAGGCGTCGAAGTGGGGGTAGGCAGCATTGGTCCAGTGGAATTG
>CALRME020000357.1:0-4174 GCA_943369045.1 Sphingobacterium thalpophilum | reverse complement strand
TGGCGCTCAAGGGCTCGGGCGAAGCGCTTGCCCAGCTGATCGCGGAAAGGGACAACCCCAAGACCGACGTCTGGTTCGGCGGCACGGGCGACCCGCACCTGCAGGCGGCTGAACAAGGGTTGTCGCTGGAGTACAAGTCGCCCCTGCTGCCGCAGCTGCACGCCTGGGCGCAGCAGCAGGCGCAGCAATCGGGCTACAAGACCGTGGGCATCTACTCGGGCCCGCTGGGCTTTGGCTACAACCCCGAGCTGCTGAAGAAGAAAAAGATGAACGTGCCCAAGACCTGGGCCGACCTGCTCAAGCCCGAATACAAGGGTGAAATCCAGGTTGCCAACCCGGCTTCCAGCGGAACGGCCTACACCATGATCGCCACGCTGGTGCAACTGATGGGCGAGGACAAGGCCTTCGACTACCTCAAGGGCCTGCACAAGAACGTCAGCACCTACACCCGCTCGGGCACAGCACCGATCAAGGCAGTCGCGCGCGGCGAAACGGCTGTGTCGATCAGTTTCGTACACGACGGCCCCGGCGAGAAGATGCAGGGCTTCCCGGTGGAAACCATCACGCCCACCGACGGCACCGGCGCCGAAATCGGCTCCATCAGCCTGATCAAGGGCGCGCGCAACATGGACGCTGCCAGGAAGTTCTACGACTGGACGCTGACCCCGGGCGCGCAGGAAATCGCCTTCGCCGCCAAGTCGTTCCAGGTGCCCAGCAACAAGAGCGCGAAGATCGACGCCAACGTGCCGGACTTCCGCAAGATCAAGTTCATCAACTACGACTACGCCAAGTACGGCGCCAGCGCCGAGCGCCGCCGGCTCATCTCGCGCTGGGAAAAAGAAGTCAACTCGCTCCCGCGCTGAGGGCTGCCGATGTCTCGACATGAAAGCGCTGGCGGCAGGTCCGCCAACGCCGCGATATGGGCGTGGCTCGCGGTGGGCATCGCGGCCTATCTTTTCGTCCCCTGGTATGCGCTGCAGGACCGCAATGGCCTGACGGCCGTGTTCCAGGTCTTCGGCGGTGACGATACGGCCAACGGCCTCATGCAGGCTTCGCGCTACGGCCGCGCATGGTTGTGGATTGGCGTCGCCGGCCTGGCGCTGGCGGCAGCAGGCGCCGTCATGCATCCGGGCAAGCCTCAGGGTGCGGCCTTGCTGGCGGGCGGGCTGCTCGGCGCCATCGGCCTGACCGCCAGTGGCTTCCTCATCGGCGCCAAAGGCTGGAGTTTCGAGGCGCTCAACGCCGCGGCCGGCCCTCTGACGACCAACCAGTTCGGCATCGGCTGGGGCGGCTTTCTTGCACTCGCCTCGCTGGTGGTGCTCACCGCTTTCGGCCTGGCCCGCCGCGGCTACTTCAAGGGCGACCTGTTCATCGCGGGCGCTGTCGTGACCTGCGGCACGCTGTTGTCGGTGTTCATCATGTTTCCTGTGCTCAAGGCCATGAGCAGCGCCTTCTTCAACGAGGAAGGCCGCTTCGTAGTCACGGCCCTGTGGGACCGCGTGGCCAGCGACCGCAACTTCGGCCTCAGCTGCCTGGCCGGCGGCCAGCGTTGCGGTGTGGCCTGGAACACCCTGTTCATCGGCCTGATCACCGCGGCGAGCACCACGGCGCTGGGCACGCTGATGGCGTTGATGGCCGAGCGCGGCAACCAGCGCTTCAACAAGCCGTTCAACATCCTGGCGATGCTGCCCATCATCACGCCGCCGTTTGTGGTTGGGCTGGGCCTGATCCTGCTGTTCGGCCGCGCCGGTGTGGTCAACCAGTTTCTTGAATACGCCTTCGGCCTGCAGCCCACGCGCTGGTTCTACGGCTGGTTCGGCGTGTGGATCGCGCAGACCTTCGCCTTCACGCCCATCGCCTTCATGATCATGCGCGGCGTGGTCCAGGGCGTGGCGCCCAGCCTGGAAGAGGCCGCGCAAACCCTGCGCGCCAATTCGCAGCGCACCTTCATGACGGTGACGCTCCCCCTGCTCAAGCCGGGCCTGGCCAACGCGTTCCTGGTTGGGTTCATCGAAAGCATGGCCGACTTCGGCAATCCCATTGTGGTGGGCGGTCAGTTCTCGGTGCTGTCCACCGAAATCTTCTTTGCCATCGTCGGCGCCCAGTACGACCAGGGCCGTGCCGCATCACTGGCCTGGATCCTCACGCTGTTCGCCCTGGGCGTGTTCGCGGTGCAGCGGGCGGTGCTGGGCAAGCAGAACTACACCACCGTCAGCGGCAAGGGCGATTCCGGCATCGCAATGCCCTTGCCGGACAAGGTTCGCCGGCTGGTGTACAGCACCGCGTTGCCCTGGATGGCCTTCACCCTGGTGGTCTACCTGTTCGCCTTTGCCGGCGGCTTCGTGCAGACCTGGGGCCGCGACTACACGCTGACGCTGGACCACTTCCGCACTGCCTTCTCGCTGGAGTGGGGTCAGTTCGGCATGGTGTGGGCAGGCACGGCCTGGAATTCGCTCTTCACCACCATCAAGCTGGCGGCACTCTCGGCGCCGATGACGGCGGCAGTAGGCCTGATGATTGCCTACCTGCTGGCGCGCACCGAATTCCGGGGACAAGGCGCCTTTGAGTTCGCCGCACTGCTGGCCTTTGCCATTCCCGGCACGGTGCTGGGCGTGAGCTACATCCTGGCGTTCAACGTGCCGCCGTTCGAGCTGACCGGCACTTCGCTGATCATCGTTCTGTGCTTCATGTTCCGCAACCTGCCCGTGGGCGTGCGGGCAGGCACAGCCGCCTTCAAGCAGTTGGACAAGTCGCTCGATGAAGCATCGCTGATGCTGCGTGCCTCCAGCCTGCAGACCTTGCGCTACGTGGTGCTGCCATTGCTCAAACCGGCGCTGGTGGCCGCACTGGTCTACAGCTTCGTGCGCTCCATCACCACCGTATCTGCGGTCATCTTCCTGGTGACGGCCGAAAACGAGTTGGCCACCACTTACATCATCGGGCGCGTGGGCAATGGCGACTATGGCGTGGCGCTGGCCTACTGCACGGTGCTCATCATCCTCATGAGCCTGGCGACGGCGCTCATTCAGTTCCTCGTGGGCGAACGCAGGCTGGGGCGGCGCAAGCAGCCGGCAGCCACCGCGCAGCCCGTCAAATCCATGCAAGGCCAGCCATGAGCTCCTCCACCGCGGGTATCGAATTCCGCAACGTCACCAAGCGCTACGGCGCCGATCCTTCCGCGCCGCTGGCCGTCAAGGGCATCAGCTTCGAGGTGCGTTCGGGCACCCTCACCACCATTCTTGGCCCGTCGGGTTGCGGCAAGACGACGACGCTGCGCATGGTGGCGGGCCTCGAGTCGCCGACCTCGGGCCAGATATTCATCGCCGGCAAGGATGTAACCACGCTCGGCCCGGCCGACCGCAACGTCAGCATGATGTTCCAGAGCTATGCCCTGTTTCCGCACATGAATGTCGTGGAGAACGTGATGTATGGCCTGAAGATGTCCGGCATCGCCAAGGCCAGTGCACGCACGCGCGCAGTCGATGCATTGCGTAACGTGGGCCTGGTGGGCTTTGACGAACGCCTGCCCAGCGAGCTGTCGGGCGGGCAGCAGCAACGTGTGGCCCTGGCCCGTGCGCTGGTGCTGGAGCCGGCTGTGTTGCTCTTCGACGAACCGCTGTCCAATCTGGACGCGCGGCTGCGCCGTGAGATGCGCGAGGAGATCCGTACGCTGCAGCAGCGCCTGAAGCTCACCGTGGCCTATGTCACGCATGACCAGAGCGAGGCCTTGGCCGTCAGCGACCAGATCATTGTGATGGACCATGGCGTCATCGCCCAGCGCGGCACGCCGCAGGAGCTCTACGAATTCCCCAAAAGTGAGTTCGTGGCGGGTTTCATGGGCGAGGCCATGCTGTTTCCCGCTCGAGCCGATTCCACAGGTACGGTCTGCCTGGGCCCGCTGCGCATCACCCCGCGCAGCGCGATGCCCGAAGGCGCCGTGAAGGTCGCCGTGCGGCCAGAGGCGTGGCACATCGGGCCGCCCGGCGTCGGACTGGGCGCCCGGCTCGCCAAGGCGTCGTACCTGGGAAGCAACTACGAATACACGTTCGAAACCGAACTCGGGCCCATCTTCGTGGTGTCGCCGGACCTGACCAATGTGCTCGAAGTGGGCAGCGACGCGGGACTACAACTGGCGGACCACGGGGTATCCGTGGTGGCCGAGGAGCGCTGAACA
>CALRME020000356.1:0-4174 GCA_943369045.1 Sphingobacterium thalpophilum | reverse complement strand
GAAGTAGCGCTCGGTCTGGCTGGGAATGAAGTCCAGCTTGAAGCGCCTGGCCGGCGTCTCCACGCCGTAGCCCGCGTCCGCCATGCCGCTGGCCACAAAGGCGGCAACGGCGGCGTGGGTGTATTCACATTGCTGATAGCCGTTGATGCGCGCCGGCGCCAGGCCGTCCCGCTCCAGCAGCATGTCCAGCAGGAAGCGCGTGCCAGAGCCGGCCTGGCGGTTGATGAAGCGCACGCCGGGGCGCGCCAGGTCCTTGAGCGCGTAGATCTTTTTCGGATTGCCCGGCGCCACCATCAGGCCTTGGTGGCGCGAGGCGATGTGGATGATCTTCTGGCCGCGCGTGTTCAGCCACGGCCGGTAGTGGTCCAGCGCCTGTTGCTCGAACTCGCCGATGGGCACATGAAAGCCGGCCACGTCGCAGCCCGCGTTGTGCAGCGAGGCCAGTGCTTCCACACTGCCGCAGTACTTGAGGTCATTGGGCACGCCTGCGGCCACCAGGCTGTGGTGAAGCGCCTCGATCGCAAAGCCGTGGCTCGCGTGCACGCGAAGCAGGGCGGGCATGGGCGAGAGCACCTTGCCGATCTCTGTGACCAGTTCCGATGCCAGCGAGTCCAGCATGGGCGACAGGCGGGCTGCGATGCGCCGGTCGGCCCACACCAGCTTTTCGCCAAGGGGCGTGAGCGTGGACCCTTTGCCGCGTTCCATCAGCACCAGCGGCTCACCGAACAGCGCCTCGCCCTCGCGCATCAGCTCCCAGGCGTGGCGGTAGGAGACCCCCAGCACCTGGCAGGCACTGGCCAGGCTGCCCTGCTCATGCACCTTGACCAGCAGCTCCACGGCGCGCGGTGCCAGCGCCACGCCGCCGGCCTGGCGGATGGTCCATTGGGGCTTGATGGTCACTTCATGCACGGTATATATGCTTTAGAAAGCCTATTAAGAAGGCCCGTTGGATCATATTGCGGTGAATTTTAGCGGCAAATACACTGGCCTCGCCTCCGCAAGCCCGAGCTTGCGGAGTTATGCCATTAGAAGCCTATTAGAGACAAGCACGATGAACAACTCCCTGGAAACCTCCCGCGCCATCGCGGCCAGCCACAAGGACACCCCCGGAGGCCTGATGCCCGCGCTGCACGGCATCCAGGACGCCTTGGGCCACGTGCCGCCCGACGCAGTCGCGGCCATCGCCGACGAGTTCAACCTCTCGCGGGCCGAGGTGCACGGCGTCATCAGCTACTACCACCATTTCCGCACTACGCCGCCCGCGCGAAACGTGATCCAGATCTGCCGCGCCGAAGCCTGCAAGTCCATGGGTGCGGACGCGCTGGTGGAGCACGCAAAGAAACACCTGGGCTGCGAGCTGCACGGCCATTCGAAGGACGGCGAGTTCACGATGGAGGCGGTGTTCTGCCTGGGCCTGTGCGCCTCGTCGCCCGCCATCACCGTCAACGAGGAGGTGCATGCGCGCGTGACGCCGCAGGTCTTTGACGATCTCGTCGCCCACGCAAGGAGTGCCGCATGAGCGCCATCACGGTTTACGTCCCCCGGGATTCCGCGGCGCTGGCGGTAGGCGCCGACCGCGTGGCGCGCGCCGTTGAGCAAGAGGCCGCCCAGCGCGGCATCGGGATCAGGCTCGTGCGCAACAGCTCGCGCGGCATGTTCTGGCTGGAAACGCTGGTCGAGGTCTCCACCGCCAACGGCCGCGTGGCCTATGGCCCCGTCACCGCCGCCGACGTGCCGGGCCTGTTCGACGCCGGTTTCCTGCAGGGGGCGGCCCACGCGCTGGCCCACGGTCTCACCGATGAACTGCCCTATCTGAAGAAGCAGGAGCGCCTGACCTTTGCCCGCATGGGTATCACCGACCCGCTCTCGCTGGAGGATTACCAGGCGCACGAGGGCTTTGCCGGTTTGCGGCGCGCCATCGCGATGCAGCCCGCCGAGATCGTGCAGCAGGTGATGGACGCCGGCCTGCGCGGGCGTGGCGGCGCCGCCTTTCCGGCGGCCATCAAGTGGAAGACGGTGGCCGCCACGCCGGGCGCGCAGAAGTACATCGTGTGCAATGCCGACGAGGGCGACTCAGGCACCTTCTCCGACCGCATGACCATGGAGGGCGACCCCTTCATGCTGATCGAGGGCATGACCATCGCGGGGCTGGCCACGGGTGCAACCATGGGCTACGTCTACGTGCGCTCCGAGTACCCGCATTCGATCGCGGTTCTGGACGCGGCCATTGCGCTGGCTCAGGCCAATGGCTTCCTGGGCGCGAATGTGCTGGGCTCGGGCCGCGCGTTCACGCTCGAAGTGCGCAAGGCCGCTGGTGCTTACGTGTGCGGCGAGGAGACGGCGCTGCTCGAAAGCCTGGAGGGCAAGCGCGGCATCGTGCGCGCCAAGCCGCCGCTGCCCGCCATCGAAGGCCTGTTCGGCATGCCGACGGTGATCAACAACGTGATCACGCTGGCCACGGTGCCCATCATCCTGGCGCGCGGCGCCGGCTTCTACATGAACTTCGGCATGGGCCGCTCGCGCGGCACCTTGCCGTTCCAGATCGCCGGCAATGTCAAACAGGGCGGACTGGTCGAGAAGGCCTTCGGCCTCACGCTGCGCGAACTGCTCTACGACTTCGGCGGCGGCACGGCCAGCGGCAGGCCGATCAAGGCGGTGCAGGTGGGCGGTCCCCTTGGCGCGTACGTGCCCGAATCGCAATGGGACATCCCGCTGGACTACGAGGCCTATGCCGCCGTCGGCGCGGTGGTGGGCCATGGCGGCCTGGTGGTGCACGACGATACGGCCGACATGTCTCAGCTTGCCCGCTATGCCATGGAGTTCTGCGCCATCGAATCCTGCGGCAAGTGCACGCCGTGCCGCATCGGCTCCACGCGCGGCGTGGAAGTCATCGACAAGATCACCGCCAACAACAACCGCCACGAGCAGGTCATCCTGCTGCGCGACCTGTGCGACACCATGGTCAATGGCTCGCTGTGCGCCATGGGCGGCATGACGCCGTTTCCGGTGCTCTCAGCCCTGAACCACTACCCCCGGGATTTCGGCATCACCCAGCCGGACCGCGAAGCCGCATAACAAGGAGAGACACCATGCTCGACCCCTCCCACAATCACTTCCACGAGATCGACTACGGCACACCCCGGCGCGATAACGTTGAAGAGGTGACCCTGGACATCGACGGCCAGCAAGTCACCGTGCCCAAGGGCACATCGCTGATGCGTGCGGCCATCGACGCCGGCGTGCAGGTGCCCAAGCTGTGCGCCACCGACAGCCTGGAGCCTTTCGGCTCCTGCCGCCTGTGCCTGGTGGAGATCGACGGTCGCCGCGGCTACCCGGCGTCGTGCACCACACCGGCCGAAGCCGGCATGAAGGTGCGCACCCAGAGCCCCAGGCTGCAGGAACTGCGCAAGGGCGTGATGGAGCTGTACATCTCCGACCACCCGCTGGACTGCCTGACCTGCGCCGCCAACGGCGACTGCGAACTGCAGGACATGGCCGGCGTGACCGGCCTGCGCAACGTGCGCTACGGCTACGACGGCGCCAACCACCTGGATGCGAAGAAGGACGAGTCCAACCCGTACTTCACCTACGACCCCAGCAAGTGCATCGTCTGCAACCGCTGTGTGCGCGCCTGCGAGGAGACGCAGGGTACTTTTGCGCTGACCATCAGCGGGCGTGGCTTCGAGTCGCGCGTTTCGGCCGGCCAGGACGAGACCTTCATGGAATCGGAATGCGTCAGCTGCGGCGCCTGTGTGCAGGCCTGCCCCACCGCCACGCTGCAGGAAAAGTCGGTCATCTGGCTGGGCCAGGCCGAGCACAGCGTCATCACCACCTGCGCCTACTGCGGCGTGGGCTGCGGCTTCAAGGCCGAGATGAAGGGCAACGAGGTCGTGCGCATGGTGCCGTGGAAGGACGGCAAGGCCAACGAGGGCCACTCCTGCGTCAAGGGCCGCTTCGCCTGGGGTTACGCGACGCACAAGGAGCGCGTGCTCAAGCCCATGATCCGCAGCAAGATCACCGACCCCTGGCAAGAGGTGAGCTGGGACGAGGCCATCAGCTACGCCGCCAGCGAGTTCCGCCGCATCCAGGCCAAACATGGCGTCGATTCCATCGGCGGGCTCGTCTCTTCGCGCTGTACCAATGAAGAAGGCTACCTGGTGCAAAAGCTCGTGCG
>CALRME020000355.1:0-4177 GCA_943369045.1 Sphingobacterium thalpophilum | reverse complement strand
AACGGCTGCAGCTGTCAACCATGAAGTGGCCGACCGACATCACGCCCGAGATGGTTTCTGTGGCGCTGCTCAAGCCCGACCGCATGAGCACCATCGACCTGTTCCAGTACATCCAGCACCTGGACGCCAACGGCCAGACCTCTCAACGTTATGAGATCGAGTTCTGGCGAAAGGTGTTCTACCCGCTCAGTTGCCTGGTAATGGTGGTGCTGGCCCTGCCCTTTGCCTACCTGCACTTTCGCACCGGCAGCATCACCAGCTACGTGTTTGTCGGGGTGCTGATAGGCATCAGCTTCTTCCTGCTCAACAACGTGTTCGGCTACGCCGGCAACCTGCAGAACTGGTCGCCTTGGCTGACGGCGGCTGCGCCGGGCCTGATCTATTCTGTGTTTTCGCTGGGCGCCTTCGGCTTCCTGGTGCTCAGAAGGTAGCTGTGGACAACCGCGCCATCGTCCTTTTCGCCCACGGCTCACGCGACCCGCTGTGGCGCCAGCCGCTGGATGCCGTGGCCGCCCGCATCCGTGCCCTGTCGCCCGGCGTCCACGTACAGTGCGCCTTCCTGGAACTCACCGAACCCGACCTGGGCACCGCGACCGCCGGCCTGGTGGCCGGTGGCGTGCACGCGATTACCGTGGTGCCGATGTTCCTGGGCGTGGGCAGGCATGCCCGCGAGGATCTGCCCCAACTCATGACCAGCCTGCGCGACACCTACCCCGATGTTCGCTTCACCCTTCAAGGCGCTGTCGGCGAAGACCCGGCGCTGATCGACCTGCTGGCAAAAATAGCTTTGGCCTGAATCCATAGACGGTTTGCGGTATAATGAATTTCTCTCTTAGAAGAAATTCGGTATGAACCTCCATCAATTCCGGTTTGTGCAGGAGGCAGCGCGCCGCGGCCTGAACCTGACCGAAGCAGCCAAGGCACTGCACACCTCCCAGCCCGGGGTCTCCAAAGCCATCATCGAACTGGAAGAAGAGCTTGGCGTCGAAATCTTCGCGCGCCATGGCAAGCGCCTCAAACGCATCACCGAGCCTGGGCTGCACGTCCTTAAAAGCATTGAGCTCATCATGCGCGAGGTAGGCAACCTCAAGCGCATCGGCGAGCAATTCAGCGCCGAGGACAGCGGCACCCTGTCGATCGCCACCACCCACACCCAGGCCCGCTACGTGTTGCCTGTACCCGTGGCCAGGCTGCGCGAGGCCTATCCCAAGGTCAACGTCAGCCTGCACCAGGGCTCGCCCGACCAGGTGGCGCGCATGGTGATTGATGAGGTTGCTGAAATCGGCATCGCCACCGAATCGCTGTCGGACTACCCGGAACTGGTCACCCTGCCCTGCTACGAGTGGCAGCACGTGCTGGTGCTGCCGCTGGCGCACCCGCTGGCCAGGAAGGAGCGCATCACGCTGGAAGACCTGGCCTCCGAGCCCATCATCACGTACCACCCATCGTTCACCGGCCGCACCCGCATCGACACCGCCTTTGCCCAGCGCAAGCTGACACCGCGCATCGCGCTGGAAGCCATCGACTCCGACGTGATCAAGACCTATGTGCGCCTGGGCCTGGGCATCGGCATCGTGGCCGAGATGGCCGTGCGCGATGACGGGAGCAACAGCGACCTGGCCGTGCGTCCGCTGGGCACGCTCTTCGGCCAGAACGTGGCCCGCGTGGCCTTCAAGCGCAGCGCCTATCTGCGAAACTTCGTCTACAAGTTTGCCGAGTTGCTCAGCGACCGGCTCGACCGCAACCTGATCGCCAAGGCCATGACCGGCCACGTTAACGACTATGAGCTCTAACGCCTCCACACTTGAACGCACCCCGAAGGTAATAACCAAGCTGCCCGCCGTGGGCACGACCATTTTTACCGTGATGTCCCAGCTGGCCGCCGACAAGGGCGCGGTCAACCTGGGCCAGGGCTTCCCGGATTTCAACTGCGACCCCGCCCTGGTCGCGGCTGTGACCGAAGCCATGACCAGTGGCCTGAACCAGTACCCGCCCATGACAGGCGTGCCGGTGCTGCGTGAGGCGGTGGCGGCCAAGATCAAGGCCATGTACGGCCGCAGCTATGACCCGGCGGCGGAAATCACCATCACGGCCGGCGCCACCCAGGCCATCATCACCGCCATCCTGGCCGTCGTGCGGCCGGGCGACGAAGTCATCGTTCTGGAGCCCTGCTACGACAGCTACGTGCCCAACATCGAACTGGCCGGCGGCAAGGTGGTGCGCGTGCCGCTGGTTCCCGGCACTTTCCGCCCCGACTTCGACAAGATCGCCGCCGCGCTGAACGCGAACACCCGCGCCATCATCGTCAACAGCCCGCACAACCCAAGTGCCACGGTCTGGTCCGAGGCCGACATGCTGCGCCTGCAGGAACTGCTGGCGCCAACCGAAACCCTGCTGATCAGCGACGAGGTCTACGAGCACATGGTGTTCGACGGCGCCCTGCACCAGAGCGCCGCGCGCTTCCCGGGACTGGCGTCGCGCGCCTTCATCGTGTCGAGCTTCGGCAAGACCTACCACGTGACCGGCTGGAAGGTCGGCTACGTGGCCGCGCCCGCCGCCCTCACCACCGAGTTCCGCAAGGTGCACCAGTTCAATGTGTTCACCGTGAACACCCCGGTTCAGTACGGCCTGGCCAAATACATGGCCGACCCGACGCCGCACTTGCAATTGCCCGCCTTCTACCAGCGCAAGCGCGACCTGTTCCGTGAAGGCCTCAAGCGAACCAAGTTCAAGATCCTGGGCACGCAGGGGAGCTACTTCCAGTGCGTGGACATCTCGGACGTGAGCGACCTGGGCGAAGCCGAGTTCTGCAAGTGGCTCACCACCGAGATCGGCGTGGCCGCCATCCCGCTGTCGGCCTTCTACGGCGACGGCTTCGACCAGCGGGTCGTGCGTTTCTGCTTTGCCAAGAAGGACGAGACGCTCAACCTGGCGCTGGATCGCCTGGCCAAGCTCTGACGCGGTTCAGTCGCGCAGGAACTCGCCAATCTTCGATCCGGGCACCAGGCGGTCGAGGTAGCTGAAAGTCCCCTTCTCCTTGACTTCGGTGGCGGCTTCATACAAGCCGCTCATCGCCGCGCGCCAAAGCGAGGTGGCCAGGCTGATCCGGCACACGCCAACGGCTTCCAGTTCCGCCACCGAGAATGACTTGCCGGGAATGCCGGCCATGAAATTCACCGGCTTGGAGACCGACGCGCACACGGTGCGCACGGCGTCGAGCGTGGGCAAGCCGGGTGCAAACAGCACGTCGGCGCCGGCCTTCTCAAAGGCCTGCAGGCGGCGGATCGTGTCGTCCAGGTCGGGGTTGCCGCGCAGGAAGTTCTCCGACCGCGCCGTGAGCGTGAAGGCGAACGGCAGCGAGCGCGCCGCCTCGGCGGCGGCGGCTACACGCTCCACGGCCTGGCCCAGGTCGTAGAGCGGCCGTGTCGCATCGCCGGTGGCGTCTTCGATCGAGCCGCCGACCAGGCCCACTTCGGCGGCCAGGAGGATGGTTTTCGCCGCATCGGCCGGCGCATCGCCAAAGCCCTTTTCAAGATCGGCGGACACCGGAATGTCAGTGGCGGCAACGATGCCCCGCGCCTGCTCCAGCGCTTCTTCGCGCGTGATGCGTCCGTCGCGCCGCCCGAGGATGCCTGCGGCCGCGCCACTGGAGGTGGCCAGCGCCACGAAACCCAGACCGGCCAGCATGCGGGCCGAGCCGGCGTCCCAGGGGTTGGCAATGACAAAGGCCGATGAGCCCTGGTGCAGGGCCCTGAAACGTTCGCCTTTGTCTTTCTGGTTTGCTTTCGGGTCCATCCTGTGCGCCTCCTCGTTGGAAAGCGCCACTCTAAGCGCAGGCGGCCAACCTTTAGCACTGGATGGAATTGCGGCAGAACTTCTCCAGCTCACGCACCACCGCCTTGCCAGTGACTGCGTTTTTCGCCTTGGGGCCTACGTCCAGGCTCAGCTTCATTTCGTACTTGCGGAAGAACTCGTCGAACATCTCTCCGCCCAGCGTGGCATACGCCGTCAGCGTGTCGGCCTTCGCATCGTGCTCCAGCAGCACGGCGCACAGGGGCTGCGGCGCCGGGCCGCTGAGCACCTGCGCGCCGCGCGCGGGGTCGTACTGGCTGTGCTCGGCGCAGCAGTGGATCAACTCGTCCTGCACGCCCTTGACGGCCCGGGTCTTGCGAAAGCT
>CALRME020000354.1:0-4189 GCA_943369045.1 Sphingobacterium thalpophilum | reverse complement strand
TGCAGGTCGATGTCCCATTGCGAATTCTTCACCAGCCGGTTGGAGTTGCTGTACTGCAGCGCCCGCTTGCCCAGCGCCACCCGGTAGTGCGGCGTGGTTGAAAACTCGCGCAGCTGCGCGAAGCGCGAAGCGGCCATGACCAGGGTGGCGAGGTCGCGGGCGCTGGAGCGGTTGCCATTGGACAGGCCCGTCGGGTCGACGTAGCGGGTGTCGGCCATGCCCAGCGCGGCGGCCTTGGCATTCATGGCCGCGACAAAGCCGTTGATGCCGGCCGGGTGGGTGCGGCCCAGCGCATGGGCGGCGCGGTTCTCGCTGGACATCAGGGCCAGGTGCAGCGCATCGGTGCGGCTGAGCGAAGTGCCGACCTTCAGCCTTGAGCGGCTGTGGCGCTCAAGGTCAACGTCGTCGTCGGTGATGGTGATGAGGTTGCCCATCTCCAGCCTGGACTCGGCGATGACCACGGCGGTCATCAATTTGGTGATTGAAGCTATGGGCAATACGGCGGCTTCGTTCTTGCTGTAGACGACCTTGCGCGTGGCACTGTCTATCACCACGGCGGCGCTGGAGCCCAGCCTGAGCGGGTCGGGCACGTTGTCCAGCCCCGCCGCATGACCGGCAGAGCGGCGCGGCAGCATGCGCTCCAGCGGGCCTTCGGCGTCGGCGGGCTCGACTTCTTCAACGCGCGGACCTTCGGGCTCGGTGGCCGCCACGGCAGAGCTCGCAGGGGCGTCTGGTGCGGCGGCCGGGGCCACCCTGGGTGGCAACGCCGTCAGCGTGGCCTGCTCCTGCGCCTCATCCAGGTCCCGTTGCCAGGAGATCGCGCCCGCGAGCGTGACCAGCAGCAGGGTGAGCAGCAGCGTTCTTCTTGTGTTCGTCATGGCTTTGCGACTATGCGGCGGCGTGCTGCCCGATCTTGACGGGCGGCTGTCCGCGGTCCTGTAGGCCGCGATCCTGAAATGAAAGAAAAAAGGCCCTGCCGCGATGCAGCAGGGCCTTGAGTCAGTCGTTGCTGGTTACAGCGTGTCGATGAAGCTGCGCAGCTTGTCCGAACGCGAAGGGTGCTTGAGCTTGCGCAGGGCCTTGGCTTCGATCTGGCGGATGCGCTCGCGGGTCACGTCGAACTGCTTGCCGACTTCTTCCAGCGTGTGGTCCGTGCTCATCTCGATGCCAAAGCGCATGCGCAGCACCTTGGCTTCACGCGGGGTGAGCGAGTCCAGGATGTCCTTGACCACGTCGCGCAGGCCGGCCTGCATGGCGGCCTCGATGGGCGCGGTGTTGGCCTGGTCTTCAATGAAGTCGCCCAGGTGGGAATCGTCGTCGTCACCGATCGGCGTTTCCATGGAGATCGGCTCTTTGGCGATCTTCATGATCTTGCGGATCTTGTCTTCCGGGATCTCCATCTTGGCGGCCAGGATGCCGGCGTCGGGCTCAAAGCCGAACTCCTGCAAGTGCTGGCGCGAGATGCGGTTCATCTTGTTGATGGTCTCGATCATGTGCACCGGGATGCGGATGGTGCGCGCCTGGTCCGCAATGGAGCGGGTGATGGCCTGGCGGATCCACCACGTGGCGTAGGTCGAGAACTTGTAGCCGCGGCGGTATTCGAACTTGTCGACCGCCTTCATCAGGCCGATGTTGCCTTCCTGGATCAGGTCCAGGAACTGCAGGCCGCGGTTGGTGTACTTCTTGGCGATGGAAATCACCAGGCGCAGGTTGGCCTCGATCATTTCCTTCTTGGCGTCGCGCGACGAAGCCTCGCCGTTGTTCATGCGCTTGTTGATGTCCTTGAGCTCGGGCAGCGGCACCACCACGCGCGACTGCAGGTCCATCAGCTTTTGCTGCAGTTCCTGGATGGGCGGGATGTTGCGGGCCATCACGATGGACCAGGGCTTGCCGGCGGCGGCCTGCTTTTCGACCCACTTGAGGTTCAGCAGGTTGGGCGGGAAGTCCTTGATGAAGGTTTCCTGCGGCATGCCGCACTTGTCCACGATGATGCGGCGCAGTTCGCGTTCCTTGCGTCGCACGTCGTCGACCTGGCCGCGCACCATGTCGCACAGCTTTTCAATGGTCTTGGCCGTGAAGCGGATGGTCATCAGCTCTTCGGACAGGGCGGTCTGCGCCTTCACGTAGGCAGGCGTGCCGTAGCCTTCCTTGTCGTAGATCTTGTGGACCTTCTCGAACAGCTGGTGGATGCGGTCGAAGCGCTCCAGCGCCTGGGTCTTGAGCTCTTCGAGCTTCTTGGTCAGCGCCTTGGAGCCGCCGTTGCCGTCGTCGTCGTCATCGGCGTCGAATTCGTCGAAGTCTTCCTCGGCCACGTAGTCGTCGGCCTCGTTCGGGTTGGAGAAGCCGTCGACCACGGTGGAAATGACGACCTTGCCGCTGCGGATTTCCTCGGCCAGGCGCAGGATTTCGGCAATGGTGGCGGGGGAGGCCGAAATGGCCTCCATCATGGCCATCAGGCCGCCTTCGATGCGCTTGGCGATTTCGATTTCGCCTTCGCGCGTCAGCAGCTCGACCGTGCCCATCTCGCGCATGTACATGCGCACGGGGTCGGTGGTGCGGCCGAACTCGCTGTCCACGGTGGACAGGGCGGCTTCGGCTTCTTCTTCGGCTTCTTCAACGGTGGTCGCGGTGGGCGCCGTGTTGTTCAGCAGCAGGGTTTCCGCGTCGGGCGTCTGCTCGTACACGGCAACGCCCAGGTCGTTGAGCATGGAAACCACGACTTCCATGGTCTCGGCATCGACCAGCTTGTCGGGCAAGTGGTCGGAGATTTCGCCCTGCGTGAGGTAGCCGCGGGTCTTGCCCAGCGTGATCAGGGCCTTCAGGCGCTGGCGGCGCTTGGCCATGTCTTCTTCGGACAGGACGGTTTCGTCCAGGCCGAATTCCTTCATCAAGGCGCGTTCCTTCGCCTTGCTGATCTTCATGCGCAGCGGCTTGACTTTCTCGGTGGTCTCGGCGACTGGCTCACCCGCCAGTTCGTCCTCGATGTCCGACAGGTCGGTATCGTCGCCGCCACCGGGCTTGGCGTCGGCGCCCTTGTCCTTGGGCTTGCGGCCGCGCTTGGCGCCGGTGGGCTTGGGCGCCTCGCCGTCGGCCGGCTGCACCTTGGGCGGACGGCCCGGCTTCTTCTTGACGACTTCTTCAGTGGCAACCGCCGCCTTGGCGACGGGCTTCTTCAGTTCTTCCTTGGCGGCGGCGGGCTTGGCGGGGGTCTTCGATGCGGGCACTGGCGGTACTTTCGTGGGCTTGGCGGCTGCTTTGGCGACCGGCTTGGCCGCGCTTTTGGCAGCGGCTTTGGCGGTTGGCTTCACAGCCGTCTTCGGCTTTGGTTTGGCGACGGGCTTCGCGGCGGGTTTTGCAGGCTTTGCAGACTTTTGGGCGGGCATGAATACCTCAGGACTCAAAAACGGCAGGAACACAAAAAGCGCCACAACTACTGACGCAGGAGGCGAGCCTGGGCGGAAAATTCCGGCCAGGACTCATGGGCAAGATGGGTGGGCGAACATTTGGGGTGCAGTCCTTGCGGAAAGGTGGCCTGTCGCGCGCATTGGCGTCGGTTGGCCGTGGTCCGGAGGTGCTGCTGTCGCTCTTGCCGCTAGCAAACCCTACATTATACCGTCAGGGCGGAATTTCAAGATGAAGGCGTCTTTTGGGCCTCTACAAGCTGCTTGAGCCGCTCGTAAGCCTCTGGGTCGGTGGCGGCCCGGGCCGAGAGTTCCTTCATCTCGTCGGCGCGCCTCTGGTCGCGCTGCATCTGCAGGATTTGCGCGAGTTCGGCTGCATCGCTCTCGATTTCGGCGGGAACGCGCCCCACCTGGTCCCTGATGAAAGCCTCGCCTTCGTGGCCCTGCAGCGCCAGCTTCAGGTCGGCCCAGGGCTGGGGGCCGTGTTCCAGCACGTAGCTGTCGAGCCAGGCAAAAAGCGGACCATGGGGTGCGGCCAGCTCGCACAGCATATGGTGGTCGTCATTCGAAAGCGAACCCCAGGCAGCCGCGTCGGTGAAAACAATCTGCAGCGCCCGGTCGGCGCGGCCCGGCGGGAGGGTGCGGCCCGGGAGCTTGCGCCGGGGCTGCTGGTCGCCACCGTGGCCGGAGTTTGAGCGGCCGGCGCCTGAGCGCGAACCGGCCGGCCTGGCTTGCCCCCACAGACTTGAAAGCTCTGCGGTTTCCAGCTGGGCCAGCGTGGCGATCTC
>CALRME020000353.1:0-4194 GCA_943369045.1 Sphingobacterium thalpophilum | reverse complement strand
CGTGCGTTGCTTTCATTCTTGAGCGACGAGAAATACGTGGCCGAGGTGATGTGGCCTTCGCACAGCGGCGCACCGATCAGACGGATCTCTTCCTCAGTCATCGACAGGCTCGCAATCGGCGTCTTGCGCGGGTCTATCCCGTTCTCGTGGTACAGCTGGTAGAAAAGGCGCGCCGACTGGCCCACCAGCGTGGAGAACACCACGTCGGGCTGCGCCTCGCGGATGGCGCGGATGACTTCCAGAAGCTCTTCGCGCCCGGCCTCCAGGGGCAGGTAGAGCTCGTCGAGGATTTCGCCGCCGTACTGCTCGACCACGTCGCGCATGATGCGGTTCGACTCGCGCGGATAGATGTAGTCGGCACCGACCAGGAACAGCCGCTTGCCGCAGCTTTGCAGCAGGTACGCCGCCAGCTGCACGCTGTTCTGGTTGGGCACGGCGCCGGTGTAGATCACGTTGGGCGAATACTCGAAGCCCTCGTAGAAAGAGCAATACCAGAGCAGCGCGTTGTTGCGCTCGACTACCGGCAGAACTGCCTTGCGGCTCGATGAGCGCGAGCAGCCGAAGATGACGTTGATCTCATCGTCGATCAGCAGCTTGGTAGCCAGGCGCCGGTACTCGTCGGAGTCGCCTTTCGGGTCATAGGCCGTGGGCACCAGCGGCCGGTCGAGCACACCGCCGGCGGCGTTGATCTCCTCGATGGCCAGCGCCGTACCGAAGAAGTGCTCGGATTCGGTGACGCTGGTGGCGCCCGAGCGCGAGAACAGCACGCCCACGCGCCAGCCGGTCTCGGGGGCGGAAGAAGGAAGTGGTTCCATGGTGCAGCGGCCCTAGTGGTCGAACAGGGACTGCATTTCCTGCGGCATCATCGCCGCCTGCAGTGCCAGCATGGTGGAAATGCGGGCCTTGTGCGCGCTCAGCGGCCCGGCAAACAGAGCGCCGGCCTGCTGCAGGCTGTGGCCGCCGCCCGTGAAACCGTACAGCGGCCGCACACGCCCATGGCCCACGCGCGAGGTAATGACCACGGCCACTTTAGAAGCGATCGCGCGGACGATGGCGTTGTACATCTCGATATTCACGTTCCCGAGCCCCAGTGCCTCAATGATGATGCCTTTGGCACCGTTGTGTACAGCGGCATCGACCTGCAGGCCGTCGGCGCCTGCGTACATGGGCACGATGTCCACCCGTGGCAGCAGCTCGGAGACCAGCGGGATGCGGGCGCGCGGCGCGGGCGGGCGGAAGAAGATCACCTGCCCGGCCTCGACCACGCCAAGGAAACCCGCCTCGCCGGGCTCGAAGGCTTCGACCGCCGTGGTGTGGGCCTTGCGCGCCTGGCGCGCCGCGCTGATCTGGTCGTTCATCACCACCAGCACGCCGTGGCCGCGCGCGGCGGGTGCGATGCAGGCGCGGATGCCGGCCATCAGGTTGCGGGGGCCATCGAAGTCGGGCTCGGACGCATTGCGCTGTGCGCCCACCAGCACCACCGGCTTGTCCCCTTCTATCGTCTGGTCCAGGATCCAGGCCGTTTCTTCCAGTGTATCGGTGCCATGCGAGATCACGACGCCGGCAACGGCGGGCCGCGCCAGGGCGCGCTCGACCGCGCGCTTGAGCGACACCCAGCGTGCCGCGTCCATATAGCCCGACGGCACGTTCGACAGGTTGAGCAAGTCAACGGTGGCCAGCGCATCGAGCCCCGGCACCGCGGCCAGCAGGTCGGCGCCGCTGAGCGCCGGCACCGCCGCGCCCGTGGCCGGGTCCACCTTCATGGCAATGGTGCCGCCGGTGGCGATCAGCTGGCAGAAGGGCAGTACACCGAGCGCGCTTTCGTACATCGTCAGACCCTCAGGTGCTCAAGGATGGTGCGGCTGGCCTGCGCGCTGCGCGAGCTGCCTTCGTCTATCACCTCGCCCTGCTTGAGCACCAGGTAGCGGTCGGCCACAGCCAGCGCAAAGCCCACGTTCTGCTCGACGATGAGCATGGCCGTGCCGCGCTGCTTGCGCTCCCATTTCAGCGCTGCGCCGATCGCCTCGATCACGCTGGGTTGCAGGCCCTCGGTTATCTCGTCGAACAGCATCACGTCAGCGCGTGACATCAGCGTGCGCGCGACCAGCAGCATCTTCTGTTCGCCACCCGAGAGCGAGCCCGCGTACTGCGCGAGCCGGCTCTTGAACACCGGGAACAGCGCTTCCAGCGGCCCGAAGCGCTCGTCGAACAGCTTGTCCGAATCCAGGCCCAGCGAAAGGTTGTCGCGCACGCTCAGGTCGGCGAACAACGCCTGCTCCTGCGCCGCGTAGCCCAGACCGGCGCGGCAGATGCGGTGCGGCGCCATGCGCGAAATGTCATGCGCATGCAGGCGCACCGTGCCCTGCCGCTTGGGCAGGAAACCCATGATGGATTTGAGCAGTGTGGATTTGCCCATGCCGTTCTTGCCCAGCAGGGCCAGCGCCTCGCCGGCGCCGACGACGAGCGAAAGGTCGCGTAGCACCACCGACGACTTGTAGCCGCTGGTCAGGCCGCTGACTTGCAGTGCCGGATTCATGCCGCCTCCTTGCCGTGACCGGCCGAGCCGGCGTAGATGCTCTTGACGAACTCAGAGCGGACTACGTCGTCGAAGCTGCCTTCCATGACGAGGGCGCCCTGGTGCAGCACCACGATGCGGGTGGCAACCTCCTGCACGAAGTCGAGGTCGTGTTCCACCAGCAGGCAGCACAGCTTGTGGCGCAGCGCCAGCGACGACAGCACCTGGCCGATCTGGGTGCGCTCGGCCTTGGTCAGGCCGGCGGTGGGCTCGTCCAGCAGCACGATGCGCGGCTCCAGCGCAAGCACCATCGAAAGTTCCAGCGCCTGCTGTTCACCATGCGACAAGTCGCGTGCGGCAGCGCCCAGTTTTTTGTCCAGGCCGGTGGTCCGCACGACTTCCAGCGCATAGGCCGGCAGCACCAGGATGGCGGAGCGGCGGATGATGGAAGGCGGCTGCATGGCAGTCGTCGCCATGCGCAGGCACTCGGCTACGGTCAGCGATTCGAAGATGTTGGCGTTCTGGACCTTGCGGCCCAGCCCCATGCGCACGCAGGCCTCGGGCGGTTTGCGTGCTATGTCGGTGCCGCACAGGCGCACCAGGCCAGCCGAGCGCTCGTCCCCGTCGCTCATGCAGCGCATCAGCGTCGTCTTGCCCGCGCCGTTGGGGCCGATCAGGCCGACCAGTTCGCCGGCGTTGGCCTGCAAGTTGATGCCCTGCAGCACTTTGAGGCTGCCGTAGTTCTTCGAGACGTTCTGCATCACCAGCGCCGGCCCGGTGGCACCGGCCTGCAGCGGCGCAGTCTTGTGCTCCACCAGGCGCGGCTCGCTGCGGCCGGTCGCTTCCAGCCGCAGGGGCGCCAGCAGCACCGGCACCAGGCCGCGCGGCAGCATCACGATGACCAGCACGAAGGCGCTGCCCAGGATCAGCTGCCAGGCGAAGGGCATGCTGCTGCCCAGGTAGGCGGTGGCGACGTTGATGAGGATGGCGCCAATGAGCGGCCCCCACAGCGTGCCGCGCCCGCCCAGGGCCACCCAGATGATGAGTTCGGTGCCCAGCACAAAGCCCGACAATTCCGGCGCCACCACCCCGCTGAAGGCGCCGTAGCCAAAGCCCGCGAAGCCGGCCACCGCAGCGGTGGCCACCAGCGCGATGATCTTGATGCGCGACACATTGATGCCCAGGTAGGCGCAGCGCGATTCGTTGTCGCGGATTGAGGCCAGCACCCGGCCCGCGTCACTGCTCACCACCAGCCAGGCCAGCGCGCCGATCAGCAGCAGCGCGGTACCGGCCAGCCAGTACCAGGCCTCCAGCGAACAGCTGAAGGTCTCGTAACCGGTGAGGCCCGAGCTGGAGCCGGTCCATTGACCGCCCGAGAGCAGCAGCTGCGAGACCACGATGGGCAGCACCAGCGAGATGACGGTGGCAAAGAACGGCGATGCGCCACGGTAGAACGAGAGCCAGCCTACGAAGGCGGCGAGTGCGGCAGGTACGGCGATCGCCAGGAGCAAGGCCAGCACGGCGGTGCCGGCGGAGAACCCCTGGTGGGTGAACACAAGGCCCGCCGCATAGGCACCGGCACCGAAGAAAGCCGACTGGCCGAAGGTCAGGTAGCCGGTGTAGCCCCACAGCACGTCAACCGTGACGGCGACGATGGCGAAGAAGAAGGCCTTGATGAG
>CALRME020000352.1:0-4212 GCA_943369045.1 Sphingobacterium thalpophilum | reverse complement strand
AGCCCTTGTCGTTCCACACCAGCTGCTCCGTGGTCAGCCAGCCCATGCCCTGTACGAAACCGCCCTCGATCTGGCCGATATCAATCGCCGGGTTCAGGCTGGTGCCCACGTCGTGCAGGATGTCGACCTTGAGGACCCGGCTCTCGCCGGTGAGCGTGTCGATGGCCACCTCGCTGCAGGCAGCGCCATAGCTGAAGTAATAGAACGGCCGGCCCGTTAGAGTGACCTTGTCGTAATGGATCTTGGGCGTGCGGTAGAAGCCGTCGCTCCAAAGCTGGATGCGGTTGGCATAGGCGGCGCCCACCACTTCATCGAAGCTGCGCGTGGTCTTTGGCGTGGTGATCTTGCCGCCCCTGAAACTCACCGCGCCGGCGCCGCAGCCGTCCAGCCCGCCGACGAAAGCGGCCAGGTTGTCTCGCACATTGCGCGCGGCGTACTGCGCGGCGCGGCCGTTC
This sequence comes from Sphingobacterium thalpophilum, assembly GCA_943369045.1. Taxonomy (GTDB): domain Bacteria; phylum Pseudomonadota; class Gammaproteobacteria; order Burkholderiales; family Burkholderiaceae_C; genus Ramlibacter. Next base: position 3,757 of record CALRME020000352.1, on the reverse strand, counting down.
AGGTCGGTGCCACTGCTGGCCGCGGTCGCGGATGCATTGGGCACCTTGCTGGTGTCGGCGGCCGTGCAGCGCACGCGCTCGAAGGGCACACCCAGTTCGTCGGCCACGATCTGCGCCACCTTGGTGTTCAGCCCCTGGCCCATCTCGGTGCCGCCGTGGTTCACCTGCACGCTGCCGTCGGTGTACACATGCACCAGGGCACCGGCCTGGTTGAAGAAGGTGGCGGTGAAGCTGATGCCGAACTTCACCGGCGTGATCGCAATGCCACGCTTGATGACCGGGCTTTTCTCATTCCAGGCCGCAATGTCGGCGCGGCGTTGGCGGTAGCCCGAGGTCTGCTCGAGTTGGGTGAGCAGGGGCGCGAGGATGTTGTCCTCGATCTTCATCTGGTAGTGCGTGGTGTTTCGTTCCTCAATGCCATACAGGTTGCGCATGCGCACGTCGAACGAGTCCATGCCCAGCTTGCGCGCGATGTCGCCCAGGATGGCCTCGATCACGATCACGCCCTGCGGCCCGCCGAAACCGCGGAAGGCCGTGTGGCTCTGCGTGTTGGTCTTGCAGCGGTAAGACACGATCTCCACGTCGCTCAGGTAGTAGGCGTTGTCAGCGTGGAAGATGGCGCGGTCGGCAACGGGTCCCGACAGGTCAGCGGAGAAGCCGCAGTTGGCCAGCATGGTCAGCTGAAGCGCCGTGACCAGGCCGGTGCCGTCGAAGCCCACCGTGTAATCGTAGGCAAACGGGTGGCGCTTGCCGGTGACCATGAAGTCGTCGTCGCGGTCCAGCCGCAGCTTGACCGGGCGCTTGAGCTTGCGTGCCGCCAGCGCTGCCCACACTGCCAGGTGGCCGGCCTGCGTTTCCTTGCCGCCAAAGCCGCCGCCCATGCGGCGGCATTCCACCGTCACCGCGTTGTTCTCGATGTGCAGCGCGTGCGCCACCCAGTGCTGGATTTCGCCAGGGTGCTGGGTGCTGCTGTAGATCCACCACTGCTCCTGTTCCAGCGGCAGCGCGTAGGCGACCTGGCCTTCCAGGTAGAAGTGTTCCTGGCCGCCCACTTCGAGCTGGCCGGAAAGCTGGTGCTTTGATTTCTTCATCGCCGCTTGCGGCTCGCCGCGCCGCACCGTCACGGGCGGCAGCACATAGCTTTTCGCCGCGTGCGCATCGCGGGGCGTCAGCACCGGTGGCAAGGCTTCGATGTTCAGCTTCACTTTGCGCGCGGCCCTGCGGGCCTGCATCACCGTGTCGGCCACGATCACGCCCACCACCTGGCCTATGTGTTCGACCTTGTCGATGGCAAAGATGGGCTCGTCGTGCACATAGGTGGCCAGCATTTTGTCGCCGGGAATGTCCTGGGCCAGCACGATGCCGCGCACGCCCGGCATGGCCAGCGCTACTGCGGCATCCACGCCCAACAAGCGGCCGTGTGCCACGGTGCTCAGGATGGGCGCCGCGTGCAGGGTGCCCTTGATCTCGGGAATGTCGTCGATGTAGGGCGCGGCGCCCGCCACCTGGGCGCGGGCGCTTTCGTGCGCGCGCGAGACGCCGGCCGCCGGGCCCGGCGTGGGCGGCAGATGCGGCGACTCGTTGGCCGGGGCGAGGTTGCGTTCACCGGCGCCAGCGGCGCCCCCCGGCGCGACCAGGTTCTTGTCGCGCGCGTTCATGCCGCCACCTCGTCCAGCTTGAACGACTCAAGATTGATCTGCTGCAGGCCCTGGCTTTCCAGCCAGAAGCGCTGCATCAGGTTGCCCAGCACCTCGCTGCGGTAGGCGGCCGAGGCGCGCATGTCGCTGATGGGCTGGAACTCGGCGCGCAGGGCCTGCGTAGCCTTCTTCGCGGCTTCAAGCGTCCAGGGCTGGCCGCGCAAGGCGGCTTCGGTTTGCACGGCGCGCACCGGCGTGGCAGCAACGCCGCCGGCGCCGATCGACACCTTCTGGACCTTGCCGCCAGCGATCGTCATGTTCACCACCAGGCAGACGGCGGAGATGTCGTCGTCGTAGCGCTTGGAAATCTTGTAGGCCTTGAGGTTCTCGCCCACAGTGGGCAGCGGCACCTTGATCCAGGCCAGCAGTTCGTCTTTTGCCATCACGTTCTTGCGGTAGCCGGTATAGAGCTTTTCCAGCGGCAGCTCGCGGTGGCCGCGGCTGCTCATCAGCACCACGTTCGCGCCCAGCGCGATCAGCAGCGGCATGGAATCGCCAATGGGCGAGCCATTGGCCACGTTGCCGCCCAGCGTGCCCGAGTTGCGCACGGGCAGGCCGGCAAAGCGGTTGGCGAAGGTCTTGAGCTGCGGCCGGTCGGCGACGAGGGCCTCGAACGCCTCGGTCAGCGTGACTGCCGCGCCGATCGCGATGTGATGCGGGTAGCGCTCGATGCGGCGCAGCTCCTTTGCGCGCGTCACGTCCAGCACCACCGGGAACTGCATGTGCATCTTGGTCACCCACAGGCCAACGTCGGTGCAGCCGGCCACGACCTGCGCATCGGGGTGGGCCGCGCGGGCGGCCAGCAGGGCCTTGAGGTTGCGCGGTGCGAGGTAGCTTCCGGATGCGGCCGCCGGGGCGATATCGGCCAGCTGTGCGAGCAACTGCTTCTCATCCACAGCCACCGCCGGCAGCTTCTGCATCTGCTGCGCAGCATCAAAGATCGGCCGGTAGCCGGTGCAGCGGCACAGGTTGCCCGAGAGCTCTTCCTGGGCCAGCTCGCGCGTGACGGCCTCGCCCTTGCTCACATGGTTCTGGTACATGCCGAACAGGCTCATCACAAAGCCCGGCGTGCAGAAGCCGCATTGCGAGCCGTGGCACTGCACCATGGCTTCCTGCGCCGGGTGCAGCGTGCCGTCGGCGGCGGCCAGGTCTTCCACTGTCCAGACTGCCATGCCGTCGACCGAGTGGGCCATGCGGATGCAGCTGTTGATGGCGCGGTATTTGATGGCGCCGCCCTCGTTTTCGGCGAGCACCACGGTGCATGCGCCGCAGTCCCCCTCGCCGCAGCCTTCCTTGGTGCCGGTGCAGTGCAAGTCCTCGCGCAGCACTTCCAGCAGCGTGCGCTCGGGTGGTACATTGGCCAGCGAGACAAGCTCGCCACGCCGGATGAATCGGATCGTCTTGGTGTCCATGCAGATCAGTATGGTTTATTTGTGATGTGACGTTGAGGGTATGCAAGCCACCGCGCTGCAACATAAGCCCCCGCATATGACAAGAATGCAGGCACAGGTATGAGAGATCAAGCGCTTTTCGACAAGATAGACCTCCACTTGATAAGGGTCTTGCACACCGTGTTAACCGAACGCAGCGTCTCACGCGCCGCCATCCGTCTGGGCATGTACCAGCCAGCCGTCTCCGCAGCGCTCAAACGCCTGCGCGACCTGGCCGGCGATCCCCTTTTGGTGCGTTCAGGCTCCGGCATGGTGCCTACCGATGCAGGCCTGCGCATGATTGAGCCCAGTGCCAGCATTCTTCGTGCCGCGCAGGTTCTGTTCACCGACGCACGCGGTTTCGAGCCGGCCACCGCCACCAACACCTTCCGCGTCGCTGCCAGCGACTACCTCGACCCGCTGTTCCTGCCGCACCTGGTTTCCCAGATCAAGACCATGGCGCCGGTGTGCCACATCGAGATCCACCCGCTGTCGGGCGATTCCGACTACCACGCCCACCTGGCCCAGGGCGACGTGGACGTGGTGGTGGGCAACTGGCTCAAGCCCCCGGAAGACCTGCACATGGGCAAGCTCTTCTCCGACGAAGTGGTTTGCCTGGTCGCCAAGGAC
>CALRME020000351.1:0-4214 GCA_943369045.1 Sphingobacterium thalpophilum | reverse complement strand
GTGTCCGTTGAGCCGTTGTCACGGAACAGCAGGCGGATTTGGCTGCACGGATACGCCTGCGCCGACAGGCTTCGCATGAAGTTGTCGAGCCAGCGCGCAGAGTTGTAGGTAACGACGGAAATGTCCAGCGGGGCGAAAGCGGCAGTCATGGGAATGGGTCGTCGTTCTTGTCAGCGGAAATCGGTATCGCCCGCCATCAGCCAGAGCTTTGCCGGGAAGTGCGCTTGTGACTGGCTGCGCCCCCACAAGTTGACCGGGATGCGAATTTCGGTCGGTTCCACACTGGCGCCAGTGGCGGAAAAGGGCTCAACCAGGGCTGAGCTGAACCAGCCCCGAACCTGCGGCAAACCCAACTCGGCCGCTCGCATGCGTACCGCCCTGGCTGCCACTGCAATACCGTCGAAGTCACCAACGAAGTCCAGCCATTCCAGGTGGCCAGGGTGCACGCGCACGACGGCCCCGGCCAGCGGACGGCCGCTCCAGCGCTGCTTCACCAGCAGGATCTGGTACTTCTGCTCAGGGTGATCGGCATAGCGGTACTGCCAGCGGGCGGCAGCACGCTCGGGCAGCAGCAACTCCGGCCATTCGCGCTGCATCCTGGCCCACAGCGCGTCAAGGCTGGTGGACTGCGCGCCGCCGCTCATGTGGCGAACGTCCCGCGTCCGGGTGCGCCAGCTGCGCTCGGGTGCCAGGGCGGTCCAGACCAGTTCGCTGATGTCTTCGGCGGGCTCGTACAGGCCCAGGGCCATGCCCAGCTTGAGCGCGCGGGCGTGGGGGAATCCGAAGGCAAATTGCACCTGGGGCAGGAACACGGCCATGTTGTCGATGAAAGCCGCAGCCGACCTGAACATCGGCCCCTTGCGGGTGAGCGCGCCACGCTCGTCGGGCCGCACCATGACGTCGCCCATCTGTATCGTCGGGACCGGGCTGCCGCGCAGGAACATCAGGCGCGGTGTGCCACCGTAGAAGGCCGATATTTCGCCGTCGCGTTCAACCACAGTGCCAAAGCTCGGCGCCGCGCGGTATTTCCAGTTCCAGTGGGGCGCCGAGATTTCGGCGCCGAACGCCTGCTTAAAGAGCTTCTGGAGTGCTGGCACGTCCTCAGGCACCGCCCAGCGCGTGCTCCAGTAGTCGGTCCACCCCGAGGGCAGGACCAGCGGCGCCAGCCCGCCCGCAGCAGGCTTGTCAGGAGGCTGGGCACGCGCAGCAAGGCCGGAGGCGCTGTGCCAGCGATGGGGCAGCGAGACCACGCCCTGCTCCAGGTGGTCCTGCTCGACCCGCAGCTCCGCGAATTTTTCAGCGGCGCTGTAGATGTGAAGGCCGCGCTCACAGAACAGGTAGGCCGACAGCGTGTAGTTGCCTTTGAGCAGGGGAAAGCTGTCAAAGACGATGCGTGCCGTGCCCTGCCCGACTTCATTTCGCTGCAGGGTGAGGCCATCGACAAAGGTGGCCGAACTGGCAAGGATGCGGCCGTCTGCGGCATTGATGGTGACTGCGGCGTTGGGTGTGTCCAGCGCCGGGTCGGACTCAAAACCCACGGTCACTTCGACGGTGCTCTGTCCGGAAACCGCATTGAGCTTGCCGCCCTGCTTTCCATCGCAGGCCAGCAGGAGCGTCTTGATTCGGGCATGGCCGGGCGAAGTCACCACCGGCTCGCTGGCACCCGCCCCGCCCGCGGGTGCCGACATGGCATCCAGGTGTTCCTGGTAGGCGGTGGTCACGGCAGCGGGCCGGCCTGACTGCCGTGCCCGGCCGTGGTCCAGCCACAGCGCGCGGGTACACAGCGACTCGATCTGGTACATCGAGTGTGAGCAGAACAGGATGGTGGTGCCGGCGTCTCGCAGCGCCAGGATGCGGTCGAACGATTTGCGCGCGAACTCGCCGTCACCGACCGACAGCGCCTCGTCGATCACCAGGATGTCAGGGTCGACGCTGGTGGCCAGCGAAAAGGCCAGGCGCACGAACATGCCACTCGAATAGGTCTTAACCGGCTGGTCAATGAATTCGCCGATTCCAGAAAAATCGATGATGCCCTGCAGACGGGCGGCGAGTTCCTGGCGCGACAGGCCCAGCAGCGGGCCGTTGAGCAGCACGTTTTCACGGCCGGTGAATTCCGGGTTGAACCCGGCACCCAGTTCCAGCAGGGCCGCCACGCGGCCGTTGACCTGCAACTGCCCGGTGCTGGGCGAAAGAGTGCCCGAGAGCATCTGCAGGAGGGTCGATTTGCCCGCGCCGTTGTGTCCCACCAGACCCAGCACCTCTCCACGCTCGACCTGCAAGTCCAACGGATGCAGTGCCCAAAACGGCGCCGTGCGCGCCGAGCGACCGGTCAGGGCGCCGATGAGCGCGGAAGCCGGGCTGGAACTTGGGTAGTAGGCCTTGCCGACGCCCTTGGCGATGATCGCAAAACGCGACCGTCCGGCCTGTCCGGCATGCGCGTCGGTAACGGGGTCTTCTTCAGTGATCATCTCGCTTGCGCGGCCGTGTCTCGGGGAAAAGGGTGTGATTGTCTCATAGCGACCTGCCTCGTCATTCCTCTCGTTGCTACATGTTTTGTAGCAAAAGACTGATGTTTGATGTGCTTGAGATGCTCTTTTGATGGGTTGACGAAGGCGCATGGGCGCCTAACGCGATTCCTGGCGCGCAGCAGCGCCGGCACAGTGTTTGTGATTCGAATCACATGCGACCTCCCGCTGCCCAGGCTCGTAGTTGTAAATTCATATAGGAGATGTCACAATCCGCTTCCTATATGAACTCCACTTTGCGCAGTCCCCTGAACGGCACGCCCGAACAGGTCGCTCGCCTCCTCGCTTTGCAGCAGGCGTTTGCGAAGGTGTGCAATGCGCTGGCGCCGCTGGTGCAGCAAACCCGATGCTGGAACCGCGTCACGCTGCACCATCTTGCTTACAAGGGCTTGAGGGAGAAATTCCCTGCCATGGGCTCGCAAATGGTGTGCAACGCCATCTACTCCGTCTCACGCACCAGCCGGCTGGTCTATCAGCACCCGGCAAGCCCGTTCAATCTGTCGCGCCTGGGCACCAAGCCCTTGCCCCTGCTCAATTTCCAGGATACCTGCCCGGTCTACTTCGACAGGCACACCCTCAGTGTCAAGGACGGACATCTGTCCATGTACACCCTGGACGGCCGCATGCGCTTTCACCTGGCCCTGCGGCCTGATGACGAGGCGAGCTTCCATGAAAAGAAGCTTCGCGAAATCGTGCTGTCCCGCACCGCGGACGCGCGCTTTGAACTATCGTTCTGGTTCTCCGAAATGCAGCCCGACGAAGGCGAAGCAGGCGGCGAGCCCCAGAGCGGCGAAATCCCCGAATACATCATGGTTGAGGAAACCGCATGATCGCTCCCAAACCTTCTTCCGAACTGCGTCAGGCCATCAACAGCCTGCGGCCCTACTTCGTGCGTGCCGGCTGGTTCAGCCTGTTTTCCAGCCTGCTGATCCTGGCGCCCAGCGGGTACATGCTCGAGGTGTACGACCGGGTAGTCAATGCCCGCAGCCACATGACGCTCTGGATGCTCACCATCCTGGTACTGGCCGCATACGTTCTGATGGAAGTGCTGGAATGGGCCCGCAGCGAAGTCATGCACGAAGCCGGGCTTGAACTGGACAGAAAGATGAGCGGGCGCGTATTCCAGGCCATATTTGAAGCCAACCTGCGCCGCCTTCCGGGGGGAACGGTACAGCCCATGAATGACTTCCGCAACGTCCGCGAATTCCTGCACTCGCCGGCGTTGCTTGCTCTGATGGAATCGCCTGTTTCGCTGGTTTGCCTGGTGCTGCTTTTCGCCATCAGCCCGGTTCTGGGCTGGTCGGCGGTGGTCGGGGCAGTGGTCCAGGGCCTCATCGGCTGGGCCAACGAGCGGGGCACACAGCCTTCGCTCATGGCGGCCAATCGCACCGCGATCATGGCGCAGCAATATGCCGATGGCTCACTGCGCAATGCGGAAGTGATTGAATCGATGGGAATGCTGCGAGACATCCACAAGCGTTGGATAGAACGGCAACGCACGTTCCTCAACCTCCAGGCCAAGGCCTCAGACAGCGCCGGCGTCTTTCAGGCCATCACCAAGTTCGTGCAGACACTCATGGGTTCGCTGCTGCTGGGGTTGGGAGCTTGGCTGCTATTGCACAACCAGCTCAATGGCGGCGCCGGCATGATGATCATCGGCTCACTTCTGGGCGGCCGCGTTCTTGCGCC
>CALRME020000350.1:0-4240 GCA_943369045.1 Sphingobacterium thalpophilum | reverse complement strand
AGTCACGAACGGAATATGCAGGGCAAATATGGAGGAAATATGGGCCCGGGCGGAAGGTCAGGTAGAGAAGGGCTGCTGACCCGCAAAGGCCAGGACCACGTCGCTTTCCGGTTGGGCCACGCAGGGCAGGATGAAGCCTTGCGCCTTTTCCTCGGGGAGCAGGCCCGGCCAGTCGATGCGGTAGGACACATGGCCTTCGAGCAGGCGGCAGATGCAGGTGCGGCAGGTGCCGTTGCGGCAGGAACTGGGCAAGACCACCCCGGCGCGGGCGGCCGAGCGCAGCAGGCTCTGGTCCGCCGGGGCCTGGAAGCGCAGGACTTCTCCCACAGGGTCTTGCGGCTCAATGCGGGCATGGAAGTTCAAGGGGGCCATCATAATCAGGCCCCTGAAACACTGATTTCCCTTCCAGACATGCCCGCCTACCAGGTCCGACCTGCCACCGCCCGCGACGCGCAAGCCGTTGCCACCCTGCACGCCAATTCCGCCCAGGCCGCCTACACGGGGCTGGTGCCCGACGAACACCTGGGCACGTTGCCCATGGCCAAGCGCCTGGCCCTGTGGCGCGAAGCCATCGAATACGGCGACCCGCAGGTCTATGTGGCGGTGGACGGCGCCGACATAGTCGGTTTCGTGGGCTTTGACCGCTCGCGCGATCCCAAGTCCAAGCCGACCACCGGTGAAATCTGGGCCATCTACGTGGCGCCTTCCCACTGGGGCACCGGCGCGGGTCTGGCGCTGTGGGACGCGGCCCGCGAGGGCCTGCAGGAAGAAGGCTGCACGGAAGTGACGGTGTGGATCCCGCTGGTCAACGAGCGTGCGCTGCGCTTTCACGACCTGGCCGGCTTCAAGCGCGAGCTCAATACCGCCAAGACGGTGCCCATGGGTGGCATCAAGATCGAAGAGATCCGGCTCAAGCGTCCCCTGGCCTGAATTCAATGGCCAGCCTGTTTATCCTGCTCGATGACATCGCCACACTGCTGGACGATGTTTCGGTCCTGACAAAGGTTGCGGCCAAGAAGACTGCAGGCGTTCTGGGAGACGATCTGGCGCTCAATGCCCAGCAGGTCAGCGGCGTCAGCGCCGACCGGGAACTGCCGGTGGTCTGGGCCGTTGCCAAAGGCTCGTTTGTCAACAAGGCCGTCCTGGTGCCGGCAGCGCTGGCCATCAGCGCCTTCATTCCCTGGGCAGTGACGCCGCTTTTGATGCTGGGTGGCGCCTATCTGTGTTTCGAGGGTTTCGAAAAGCTGGCCCACCGCTTCCTGCACAGCAAGGCCGAGGACGACGCCCACAACCAGGCGCTCAAGCAGGCCGTGGCCAACCCGGCGCTGGACATCGTGGCGGTGGAAAAAGACAAGATCAAGGGGGCGATCCGCACCGACTTCATCCTGTCGGCCGAGATCATCGTCATCACGCTGGGCACCGTGGCAGGGCAGGACTTCACGACCCGCGTCACCGTGTTGACAGGCATCGCCATCATCATGACCGTCGGCGTCTACGGCCTGGTGGCCGGTATCGTCAAGCTCGATGACTTCGGCCTCTACCTCAGCCGCAAAGCCTCCGCCGGTGCGCAGGCTGTGGGCCGGGCCATCCTGCGCGCCGCGCCCTGGCTGATGAAGTTCCTGTCGGTGGCGGGTACGGCGGCCATGTTCCTGGTGGGCGGCAGCATCCTGGTGCACGGGATCGGACCACTGCACCACGCGATCGAAGCCATTGCGCCCGGGGATGGCCTGCTGTCCACACTCGCGGGCATGGCCATTGATGCGGTGGTCGGCATAGTGGCCGGCGCGCTGGTGCTGGGCGGCGTGCTCGTGGGCAAACGCCTGTTCAAACGGTCGCCCGCGGCGTGACCGGCCTTCCTTCCCCTGCCGCGCTTCCCGCGCCCTGGCGTTCCGAAAGCGGCGCCGCAGCGCCCAGGCGCATCCAGAACGCCGACGATACGATCAACGCGGATACCGCCTATCGACTGGCCTGCGAAGGCACGGGCTTGCTGTGGAAAGGCGACTTCCAGAATGCGCGCCAGTTGCTGCAGGCCCTGGCCCGCCGCGCCGACCGCAAACCGCGCAAGGCCAAAGCGCCCGCAACCACGGCAACGCCCGGCGACGCCTTCAACCAGCACCGCATGGCCCAGGGCCAGCGCGCCCGCGTGCTGGGCATGCTGCTGATCGAGGTGGCGGCCGACTATTCCATCGCGCTGCGCCGCGCGCCCGACCTGCGAATCGCCTGCACCGAAGCCTGGGGTAAGGTGGGTGAGGCGGGCGCCGGCCCCTGCGTGGTGTCGCTGCGCGAGCTGCTGGGATTGGTGGGGGCGCACGAGTGGCGCAAGAAAGGCGTGGAGATTCCTGCCCTTGGCGCCGCGCCCGGCAACCGCATCCATGCCCACTACGGAGTGTTTTCCCCGGTGCGCGGCGAGTACCTGGACCTGATCGCAAACGCTCCGCTGCCTTCGACCGAGCTGGCTTTCGACATCGGCACCGGCACCGGCGTGATCGCTGCCGTGCTGGCCCGGCGCGGCGTCAAGCGCATCGTGGCGACCGACCAGGACCCGCGGGCCCTGGCCTGCGCCCGCGACAACGTCAAGCGGCTTGAGTTGCAGGACCGCATCGAGGTGCTGGACACCGACCTGTTCCCGCCGGGCCGCGCACCTCTGGTGGTGTGCAACCCGCCCTGGTTGCCGGCGAGGCCAAGTTCACCCATCGAGCACGCCGTCTATGACGAAGGCAGCCGCATGCTGCGCGGTTTCCTGGCAGGGCTGGCCGCGCACCTGGAGACCGGAGGCGAAGGCTGGCTGGTGCTGTCGGACATCGCCGAGCACCTGGGCCTGCGCACGCGGGACGAGTTGCTGGCGCTCTTCGCAGGGGCGGGGCTGACGGTGCTGGGCCGCAGCGACATCCGGCCGCGACATCCCAAGGCGGCCGACGACGGCGACACGCTGCATGCCGCGCGGGCACGGGAGGTGACCTCACTCTGGCGGCTCGGGCCACAGTAGGCTTTCTCCTACGGTGGCTCAGGATGCTGTCGGATGTGCCGATAACAAGGGGAAGCTAACAATGTTTTCACCCTGTAACCCATCCGGAGCGCGCCATGCAGAGCCATTTCCAGCCGCCAATCCCACCACGAGACCGCCTGGCCGCCGCCCCCATCATTGATACCACCGCGCGCTGGCTTTCGGATTCGGACGACGTGGCCCTGGGCTGCGAATGTGCCAATCCCGCCCTACAGATCGAGCGCTGGGGGCAGGACGCGCACGAGGGGGCGCAGCACTGACTGCAACATCCCGACGCATCCCGTGACAGCCGTTCTCCTACGGGCCAAGGCGGCATGACCCCACCAGATGGCAACTTCCTGAACCGTAATCTGCAAGACATCCGGCAACCGCCGGTGTTCTTTCAAACCTCCCTACCCGGGAAATCGATTCAAGGAGTTATCGACATGAACGCAAGCAAGAAGACCCTCACCGCCCTGGCTGTTGCAGCAGCACTTGCCGGCACTGTTGCCATTGCGCAGACCGCAGCGAGTGACGGCACAAGCGCCCCAGCCGGCGGCGCCGACACCACCACCCTGAACGCGGCACCCAACACCACCACCAGCGGCGCCGCACCGGCGACCGACATGTCGTCGTCGAGCACTGACACCACGACGGCTTCGCCGGCCCAGGCTGACCGCAACTAAGCCCAACCGATGAAGAGCCGGACCGCCATGCAACAGACGCCAGACCGCGACGAATTTTTCGATGCCGTTCGCAAGGGGTTGCTGCTTGGGGCCGCCGCTCTCATCCTCATCCTGCCGCCGCTCGGCGGCAGGATGGTTTCCCCCCCGGTCGCGGCGCAAGCCGTCGCCGTCAAGGACCCTGCAATGGCAGTGGTCCCGCCAGCGCCCGTTACGACGACGCGTGGGCTGCGCGCCGATTTCAACGGCCAGCAGCCATCCGATGAGGTGCTGCAGCTGGCCAACTGGACCATGGAGTCCGGCGACCACAAGAAGATGTCGTTTGCCATCGTCGACAAGCGCGAGGCGCGCGTCTGGGTGTTCGACCCGGCCGGCAAGCTGGCCGGAACCACGGCCGCGCTGATGGGTTCAGCCCGTGGCGACCACACCGTTCCGGGCGTGGGCAACAAGCCGATCGCCCAGGTGCTGCCCGAAGAACGGACCACGCCCGCGGGCCGGTTTGTGGCTGAGCACGGGATCAATGCCAGCCACGAGGATGTGGTCTGGGTCGACTACGAAGCCGCAGTGTCCATGC
>CALRME020000349.1:0-4245 GCA_943369045.1 Sphingobacterium thalpophilum | reverse complement strand
CGCGTTGCTGGCACGCTGGGACGTGGTCTCGCACGCGCACGAGGACATCTCCGACCACCGCTTTGAGCAGCGTGGCCTGCTGCATGTGCACGTCAACGTCAACGACAAGCCGGTGCACGTCATCGTGCTGCACCTGGGGCTGATTGCGTCCAGCAGGCTGCGGCAGATCGCGCAGCTGGGGCGATACATCGAGCGTGAAGTGCCCAAACGTGATGCGCTGGTCGTCGCGGGCGACCTCAACGACTGGGGCTGCAAGCTGCGCCCCGCCATGGGCAAGCTGGGCCTGAAGGACTTCGTCGGCGAGCGCCAGTTCACTTTTCCCTCGCGCCTGCCGCTGACCCAGCTCGACTTTGTCTACGCCCGCGGCCTCAAGCCGGTCGGCATCGAGGTGCCGCGCGGCCCGATCTGGGGCCGCATGTCCGACCACCTGCCCCTGGTCGCTGAATTCGCGGTCTGACGCAGGCTTATGTCGCACGCCATCCCGCCGCTGCGGCCCGGGCATCACCTGCACCTGCTGCAGGGCAGCGGCGAGATGTTTCCCGCGCTCATCGACGCCATCGACGGGGCGCAGCATGAAGTGCGGCTCGAAACCTACATCTTCGACTTCACCGGCTCGGGCGCCGATGTGGCCTATGCGCTGGAACGCGCAGCGCGGCGGGGCGTGAACGTGCATGTGGTGGTGGACGGGGTGGGCAGCGCGCCGATTCCGCCTGGCTGGCGCGAGCGGTTTTTCCTCACCGGCGTTCAATGGCGCGTCTACTCGCCGCTGGGCTGGTTCGGCCTGCTGTGGCCGGGCAACTGGCGGCGGCTGCACCGCAAGCTGTGCCAGGTCGACGGACGCGTGGCGTTTTGCGGTGGCATCAACATCCTCGATGACTTCCACGACCCCAACCATGGCAAGCTGGAGTTCCCGCGTCTGGACTTCGCGGTGCGCCTGACCGGCCCGCTGGTAGCCGACATCGCCACCACCATGGAGCGGCAATGGCTGCGCATCCAGGCCATGCGCAACTTCAGGCGCGCACGGCTGGCCGGTGCACTGGTGTCGCTGCGTGCGGCCGGCGTGATGCACAGCGAAGCCAGGGCCGCGCCGCCCGCGCCCGAGAGGCCCCGCGCCCGGGCCGCCCTTGTGCTGCGCGACAACCTGCGCAACCGCAACCGCATCGAGCGGGCCTACCGCCGGGCCATCGCCCGCGCGCAGGACGAGATCATCATTGCCAACGCCTACTTTGTGCCGGGCCGGCGCATGCGCAATGCGCTTGTGCTGGCGGCAAGGCGGGGCGTGAGGGTGCGGCTGCTGCTGCAGGGCCGGTACGAATACTTCATGCAGTACTACGCGGCGCGGCCGGTGTACAGCGCGCTGCTGGCGGCCGGTGTCGAGATCCACGAGTATTCGCCCAGCTTCCTGCATGCCAAGGTGGCTGTCATTGACGGCCGCTGGGCCACGGTGGGCTCGTCCAACCTCGACCCGCTCAGCCTGCTGCTGGCGCGCGAGGCCAACATCGTCGCCGATGACGCGGCTTTCGCGGCAAGCCTGCGCGAGCCGCTGATGCAGGCCATCGAGGGCGAGGGCAAGCCAATGGCGGCTTCCAGCTTCGAAGGCCGGCCCCTGCGCCAGCGCGTGTTTGAACACATTGCGCTCTTTGCCATGCGGCTGCTGCTGGCCGTGCAGGGCAAGAACTACCTGTAGAGCGCGCGAGCCATGGCCGACCTCGTTGTCCAGCGCCCCGAAGGACTGTATTGCCCGCAAGGCGATTTCTACATCGACCCGTGGCGGCCGGTGGCGCGGGCCATCATCACCCACGCGCACGCCGACCATGCGCGGGTGGGCCACGGCCACTACCTGGCCCCGGCGCAGGGCGAGGGCGTGCTGCGCGTGCGCCTGGGCGCCATCAACCTTCAAACCCTGGCCTACGGGCAAGCGATCACGCACCACGGCGTCAAGCTGTCGCTGCATCCAGCGGGCCACGTGCTGGGCTCGGCCCAGGTGCGGCTGGAACATGGCGGCCAGGTCTGGGTGGCCAGCGGCGACTACAAGGTGGCGGCAGACCCCACCTGCGCGGCTTTCGAGGCGGTGAAATGCGACGTCTTCATCACCGAATCGACCTTCGGCCTGCCAATCTACCGCTGGCCTTCTGATGATGAAATCTTCGCGGATGTGAACGCCTGGTGGGCAGCCAATGCGAAAGCGGGCCTGGCCAGCGTGATGTGCTGCTACAGCTTCGGCAAGGCCCAGCGCGTGCTGGCGGGTGTGGACGCAGGCATCGGCCCGATCGTCGTTCATGGCGCGGTGGAGCCGCTCAACCGCGCCTACCGCGAGGCGGGTGTGGCGCTACCGCCAACGCACCTGGTCACAGATGTCCAGGACAAGGCCAGCCTGCGCGGCGCACTGGTTGTCTGTCCGCCCAGCGCCGCCGCCAGCACCTGGATACGGCGCTTCGGCGCCACCAGCACGGCGTTTGCCAGCGGCTGGATGCAGCTGCGCGGCGCGCGCCGGCGCGGCGGCTACGACCGCGGCTTTGTGCTCAGCGACCACGCCGACTGGCCGGGCCTGATGGGCGCGATCGGCGCCACCGGCGCGCAGCGCGTCATCGTCACCCACGGCAGCATCCCGGTGATGGTGCGCTACCTGACGGAGCAGGGCCTGCGGGCCGAAGGCTTCCAGACCGAGTACGGCGATGACGCGATCGAGGAAAAGATCGAGGGCGCCAGCGAAGCGGCGCCTGCATCATGAGGCAGTTCGCCCGGCTTTTCACCGAGCTTGACGGCACGACTTCGACCAACGCCAAGGTCGAGGCGCTGGAGCGCTATTTCGGAAAGGCCAGCCCGCAGGACGCCGCCTGGGCGGTGTACTTTCTTTCAGGCGGCAAGCCGCGCCAGGTCGTCGCCACGGCGCGCCTGCGCACCCTGGCGCGCGAAGTCGCGGGCATAGAAGAGTGGTTGTTCGAGGAGTGCTACCAGGCCGTCGGCGACCTGGCCGAAACCATTGCGCTGGTGCTGCCCAACGACGGCGAACCGTCCGATGTGGGCCTGGCCGAGTGGGTCGAGCAGCGCCTGCTGCCCTTGCGCGGCATGAGCGAAGAGGACATCGCCCTTCGCATGCGTGGCTATTGGCGTGAGCTCGACGCGCAAGGCCGCTTCCTGCTCACCAAGCTGGTGGGTGGAGGCTTTCGCGTCGGCGTGAGCAAGCTGCTGGTGCAGCGCGCGCTGGCGGCTCACGGCGGCATCGATGCCAAACGGGTGGCCCAGCGCATGATGGGGTACACCGATGGCAAGTCCATGCCGACCGCGGCGCGGTATGAGGCGCTGGTCGCACAAGGTGAGTGCGCCGATGACCTGCAGGACGCAGGGCAGCCTTATCCCTTCTTCCTGGCCCACCAGCTCGACGGACTGCCGGAGACCTTCGCTTCGAAGCTGGGGCCGGTGCAGGACTGGCAGGTGGAATGGAAGTACGACGGCATCCGCGGCCAGATCGTCCGGCGCGCGGGCCAGGCCTGGGTCTGGTCGCGGGGCGAGGAGCTGGTGACGGACCGCTTTCCCGAACTGGTGGCGCTGGCCCAGGCGCTACCCGATGGCACCGTACTCGACGGCGAGATCATGGTCTGGAAGGACGGCAAGCCCGCACCGTTTGCGTTGCTGCAGCAACGCATAGGCCGCAAGACGCTGACAAGGAAGGTGCTGGCCGATGCGCCGGTGAGCTTCATGGCGTATGACCTGCTGGAGCAGGCCGGCCAGGACATTCGCGCCTTGCCACAGAGCGAGCGCCGGGCGCGCCTGCAGGCACTGCTCGAAGGCACGGACCTGAGGCTTTCTCCGGTGGAAACCGGCAGCTCCTGGGCGGAACTCGCCCGCCGGCGCGAGCAGTCCCGCGAGCGGGGCGTCGAGGGCTTCATGCTCAAGCGCCTCGACGCAGCCTACGGCACCGGCAGAACAAAAGCAGAGGGTCTCTGGTGGAAATGGAAGATCGACCCCATGACCATCGACTGCGTGCTGATCTACGCGCAGGCGGGCCACGGGCGGCGGGCCTCGGTCTACACGGACTACACCTTCGCGGTCTGGAACCGCACGCCCAAAGACAGGGCGGAGGCCGACGCCGTGCTGGAAGCCATCGCGAAGAAGGAGCCTGCCCAGCCCGGCAACTTGCAGCTGGTGGCCTTCGCCAAGGCCTATTCGGGCCTGACCGACGAGGAATTCAAGCAGGTCGACGGCATCATCCGCAAGACCACGCTGGAGAAGTTTGGCCCGGTG
>CALRME020000348.1:0-4245 GCA_943369045.1 Sphingobacterium thalpophilum | reverse complement strand
TCACCGCGGTGGCCGTGTACGCCACCATGCGCCTCCTGTCGCCGCCCAAACTGATCTTCACCGAGCACAACCTGCTGCTCAACCCGGCCCGCGCGGAGGACCTGCGTCGCATGGTCAAGGCCACGCTGATGTTCCTGACCTGGGGCGTGATCCCGCTTGCGGCCTTTCTGCTGGCTGTGGCTGCGGCAGTCGTGTCGCAACGCGGCTTGCGCGTTGACCGGCAGGTGCTGCGCGAGCGGCAAGCCTGGCTGGCCCTGGCCCTGTGCGTGCTGCTGTGCGGCGCTGCTGCTTTCCCGTATGTAATGGTGGGCAAGGGGCCGCCCCTGTTCACACTGCGTTCCCTGGGCGAGGGCGTGACTGAACAGGTATTGCGGGCGGCCCACAGCGGCTGGTTCGCCCCGACCTGGGCCAATACGTCGGGGCGCCATGGCTTTCTCTACGCCATCGCCATCGCGCTCCTGTCATGGCAACTGGCGAAGTTCACGCTGAGGGCGCTGGGCGCACAGCGCTTTACCGTCCGGCCGCTGTGGCAGTTCCTGTTGCTGGCGCCACTGTTCCTGGCCTGGATGCTGCCGGCCTATGCCAACAAGCTGCGCCATCAATACACGGAGTTGAGCCTGGTAAAAGCCTTCAAGGCGTTGCCAGCGGCACCGGGCGGCATCGTCGAGATGCACTACACGCCAGTCACCGACTATGTGATCTGGACCAATGGCGCCGGCGTGGTGCTGCGCCAGGCCTGGGGCCGTTCCGACTACTACGCCATGTTCCATGCGGTGCCGGCTTACCTGGCCGACATGCAGTGGTCCTACCACGCGTATTTGAAGGAGCCGGGCTTGCTGCAGACGGAGCTGATGCAGAACTTCTACGCCATGTCGGCCTTTCCGGGCGAGCGATGCCTCACAAGGTACGAAGCGCGCCTGCCGCAGCCAGGCGCACTGGATGTGCTGCTTGGCGGGTGGGTAGACAGCCGGGTGGAGCCGGCGCAGGTTGCGCTGGTGAGCTCGGCCTGCGAACCTGCTTACAGCATGCCCAACCCGACGCCGGACAAGAAACTTATTCCCTGAAAACAGGGCAGGCCGGGAAAGCGCGCTGTTATTGGCCCGCGGGCCCGATGCCCTGGGAAGCCGCACCAGCCGTGCTTTGCGGGCCCGTGCCTTTTCCAGAATCAAAATTGAGCCGCTCGCGCTCCACCACCAGCGGGCGTTTCATCACCTGCGTCAGGATGGCGCCCACGTACTCGCCCAGCAGGCCGATGAAGAACAGCTGCACCGAAGCAAAGAAGAACAGGCCAATCACCATGGGCGCGGTGCCCAGGCTGAACTGGTCCCAGAACAGCAGCTTGAGCACCAGGTAGGTCAGCGACACCAGCAGGCTCACGCCCGACAGCAGGAAGCCAACGATGGTGGCAAGGCGCAGCGGCACCTTGGAATGGGCGGTGATGCCCAGCATGGCGATGTCGTACAGCGTGTAGAAATTGTTCTTGGTCACGCCACGGGTTCGGCGCGGCTGGTTGTACGGGATCTGCACTGCGTCAAAGCCCACCTCGGAGACCAGGCCGCGGAAGTACGGGTAGGGGTCGTCGATCTGGCGCAGCACGTCCAGCACCTGGCGGTCGTACAGGCCGAAGCCGGTGAAGTTCTGGATCAGCTTCACGTTGGCAATGCGCGTGGCCACGCTGTAGTACAGGCGCCGGATGGCGAACATCACCGGTGACTCTTCAGATGTGGGCTTGACGCCGACGACGATTTTGGCGCCTTCCAGCCAGCGCGCCACGAACTCCTTCATCAGCGCGGGCGGGTCCTGCAGGTCGGCCACCAGCAGGATGGCGGCATCGCCACCGGCCTGCAGCAGGCCGTAGTAGGGCGAGCGGATGTGGCCGAAGTTGCGGGCGTTGAAGATCACCTTCACGCGCCGGTCGGCCTGCGCCATCTGCCGCAACAGCTGCGGCGTGCTGTCGGTCGAGCAGTTGTCGATGAAGAGGTGCTCGTGGCTCACGCCTTCAATCCCGTCGAATACCGCGCGGGCCTGGCGCCACACCTCCTCGATGTTGGCTTCCTCGTTGTAGCAGGGGGTGACGACGGTGATGTGCTTCATGGGGCGGCAAAAACGAACTTGCGCTGGAGCATATAGGCAATCAGCGCCAGCGGCAGGATCACAAGGGCGTTGGCCAGGTAAATATTCAGACCCAGGTGCAGAAGGGCGGCCACGCCGCCGAGGTTCAGCACGTACACCACGGCGTACACGGCCACGAAGCGCGGCGCGCGTTGCCACGGTGCGTTGCCAAACACCAGCCGACCGGTGCTCTGGAAATTGAAGGCAATCCCCGCCAGCGTGGCCAGGCCGATGGCCGCCGGGTAGGGCAGGCCCCACCAGGTGAGCAGGGCGAAGACGCCGTAGCCGAAGGCGGTGTTGAGGCCGCCGACCAGCAGGAATTTCAGGAACTGGCGCTGCATCGGCCCGGCGCCGCCTTCAGGCCGCCTGGCCCAGCCGCGCGTGCTGGCGCACGAAAGGGCTGACCCGTTCGCGCACCGCGGCCAGGTCGAGGCCGTGTTCTTTCAGTGCGTGCGGGTAGCTGCCGCAGGTCGTGGAGAAGCGCTCGCCGATGCCGATCCGCAGCAGCGGCCGCCCGCCGGCGGTGGCCATGGCTTCCAGGACGGCCGAACCTAGCCCGGCCTGCACCGAATGTTCTTCAAAGGTGACCAGCGCGCGGCAACGGGCAGCGATGCCCGCCGTCTGGGCTTCATCGATTGGCTTGATCCAGGGCGCGCTCCATACCGGCGCGTCAATTTCGGCGGCGAGCGTGCACGCGGTGTGCACCATGGACCCGGTGGCGATGAAGCCCACGGGGTGGCTGCCTTCGCGCGCCGTAAGCAGGCCGCCGCGGCGCAGCGCCGGCGGCGATGCATGCACAGTGCCAAGGTCGGTCTTGCCCATGCGCAGGTAGGTGGGCCCGGTGCGCTCGCGGGCGGCGGCCATGCAGGCCACCATCTCCGGGCCGTCGCAGGGCGAGAGGATGTCAATGTGCGGTACGGCGCGCAGGCAGGCGATGTCCTCGAAGCTCTGGTGGCTCGTGCCCAGGGTGCTGTAGACCAGGCCCGCGCCGTCGCCCACCAGGATCACCGGCAGTTCCTCGTAGCAGATGTCAATCTTGATCTGCTCAAGCACCCGCACCGGCACGAAAGCCGACAGGCCGTAGACGATCGGGCGCAGGCCGGCCTTGGCCAGGCCGGCGGCCACGCCCACCATGTTCTGCTCAGCGATGCCGGCGTTGATGTACTGGCCGGCGCAGCGCTTGCGGAATTCGTCAAACAGGGCATATCCATGGTCACCGGTGAGCACGACCACGCGCTCGTCGGCCAGCGCGGCGTCCACCATGGCGCGGGCGAAAGCGGCCCTCATGCCGGCACCCCGGCGCCGTGCCCGGCGATCTCGGCCACCGCCTGCGCGTATTGCTCTGGCGTCATGCGGGCGTTGTGCCAGGCATTGTTGTCTTCCATGAAGGACACGCCCTTGCCCTTCACTGTGCGCGCCACCACCGCCTTGGGCTTGCCGTTCTCCAGCGCCTGCAGCTTGTCCAGCGCGGCGCCCAGTGCGCCCAGGTCGTGGCCATCGACGTCAAGAGCGTCGAACCCGAAGGCCCGGAAACGCGCGCCTATGTCGCCAAGCGCCATCACCTCGTCAGTGCGGCCCATGGCCTGCCAGCCGTTGGCATCGACCAGGACGACCAGGTTGGACAGCTTTGCATGGGCTGCAAAGAGGAGCGCCTCCCAGATCGGGCCTTCGTTCATCTCGCCATCGCCGATCACGGCGTAGCAACGCTGTCCCGTGCCGCGGCGCTGGGCGGCCAGCGCCAGGCCGACTCCCACGGACAATCCATGGCCCAGCGTGCCCGAGGTGACCTCACAGCCCGGTACGTGGGCATCCGAGAGGCCCTTCAGGCGCGAACCTTCGGCGAAGTAGTTGTCCATGTCGGACTGCTGCAGCCAGCCGAGTTCACGCAGGCAGGCGTACTGCGCCATCACGCCGTGCCCCTTGCTCAGCACCAGGTAGTCGCGGCCAGGGTCGTCGGGGTTGGCATGGTCGTAGCGCATCTGCCTTCCATACAGGACGGACAGCAGCTCAACGATGGAAAAGGCACAGCCCAGGTGGTAGGCATCGCCTGCACGCGCCATCTCGACGATGGTGCGGCGAAGCGCGCGGGGCTCGAAGGTCAAATGCATGGCTTGATGATACCGCTCAGGCCTG
>CALRME020000347.1:0-4245 GCA_943369045.1 Sphingobacterium thalpophilum | reverse complement strand
CGATCGCACGTGCCCTGGCTACCGAACCCGAATTCCTGGTGTGCGACGAGCCGACCTCGGCGCTAGACGTCAGCGTGCAGGCCCAGGTGCTCAACATCATGAAGGACCTGCAGCGCGAGACGGGTCTGACTTACCTGTTCATCTCGCACAACCTGGCCGTGGTGCGCCACGTGAGCGACCAGGTGGGCGTGATGTACCTGGGGCGGCTGGTGGAGCTGGCAGGCAAGCACCACCTGTTTGCCAACCCGCGCCATCCCTACACGCGCATGCTGCTCGATGCCATCCCCAAGATGCACGACACCGGCCGCTCGCGCACGCCGGTCTCCGGCGAGGTGCCCAACCCGCTCAACCCGCCCACGGGTTGCACCTTCCACCCGCGCTGCCCGCACGCCAACGCGCGCTGCAAGGCCGAGCGCCCGGCGCTGCTGTCCATCCAGGGCATACGCATCGCCTGCCACGCGGTCGAAGAAGGCCGCATCTAGATTTCACGAAACCGGAAAGCACAGCTGGGGCGGCTCGCGGGCCATTTTCGGCCCGCAGCCCGCGCCAGTATTGCTTGAGCGCTTTCAGGCGTAGCGCTTGTTGCGCAGGTTGTTTTTCATCTCGCGCAGCAGCGGCTGCAGCCGGGCGCCGCCGATGCGCAGTGCCACCGTGGTGGCCAGCACGTCGATGATCATCAGGTGCAGCAGGCGTGACACCATGGGGCTGTAGCGGTCGTAGCCTTCCGGGTGGTCGGCCGCCAGGTGGATATGACCCGCTGAGGCCAGCGGCGAGCCGGTGGCGGTGATGACGATGGTGGTCGCTCCGTTCTTGCGGGCGATGTCGCAGGCGTCCATCAGGTCGCGCGTGCGGCCCGAATTCGACACGATCACCACGCAGTCGCCCGCGCTCAGCATGGAGGCGCTCATCACCTGCATGTGGCCGTCGCTGTAGGCGATGGTGTTGACGCCCAGGCGGAAGAACTTGTGCTGCGCGTCCTGCGCCACGATGCCGGAATTGCCCGCGCCGTAGAACTCGATGCGCCGGCCCGTCTTGTAAGTGCCGGCCAGCGCTTCCACGGCCTTTTCGATGGCGAAGGTGGAGGCATCATTGCGGTACTTCAGGAACGCCGCCACGGTGTTGTCGATCACCTTGACCAGCACGTCAGAAGTTTTGTCGTCCACGTCCACGCTGCGGTGGATGAAGGGCACGCCCTCGCTGACGCTGCCCGCCAGCTTGAGCTTGAAGTCCGACAGGCCGTCGTAGCCCACGCTGCGGCAAAAGCGCACGACGGTGGGCTTGCTCACATGGGCGCGCTCGGCCAGCTCGCTCACGGGCAGGTTTGCAAAGGAGCGCGGATCGGTGAGCACCAGGCGCCCCACACGCTGTTCGGCCGGCGCGAGCGAAGGCAGGGAGGCCTTGATACGGTCTAGCATTCTTCACTCCAGCAATGGCTGTCGCGCGCGATCATGGCGCTGGCGGCGCTGGGCCCCCAGGTGCCGGCGGCATAGGGGCGGGGGCCTGACGAATCGCTGCGCCAGTGGTCCAGCACGGGCTCGACCCAGCGCCAGGCTTCTTCCTGTTCGTCGCTGCGCACGAACAGGTTCAGCCTGCCATCGATCACGTCCAGCAGCAGTCGCTCATAGGCGCCCACGCGCTCGGAGCCGAAGCGCTTGTCGAAGTCCAGGTCCAGCTGCACTGGCGCCAGCGACTGCACGGCCGACTTGGCACCCGCGCGGTTTTCCTGGCCCTGGGCGAACAGGTGCAGTTCCAGACCGTCCTTGGGCTGCAGGTTGATCACCAGCCGGTTGCCCGCGCCCATGGGCAGGCGGAAGATGGCGTGCGGAGCCGGGCGGAAGTTCACGACGATGCGGGCATCGCGCCCGGCCAGCCGCTTGCCGGTGCGGATGTAGAAGGGCACGCCGGCCCAGCGCCAGTTGGCGATCTCGGTGCGCAGCGCGACGAAAGTTTCGGTATTGCTCTGCGGGTCCACGCCCGGCTCTTCGCGGTAGCCCTTGACCTGCTCGCCGCCGGACGTTCCTGCCGTGTACTGGCCGCGGATCACGTGCTGTGCGAGCGTCTCGGGTGTCCAGGGCTTGAGTGACCGCAACACCTTGAGCTTCTCGTCGCGGATCGCGTCGGCATGCGCGTTGATGGGCGGCTCCATGCCGATGGCGCACAGCAGCTGCAGCGCATGGTTCTGCACCATGTCACGCAGCGCGCCGGTCTGGTCGTAGAAGGCGCCGCGCTTTTCCACACCCAGGTCCTCGGCGATGGTGATCTGGATGTTGGCAATGGTTTCGCGCCGCCACAGTGGCTCGAACAGCGAATTGCCAAAGCGCAGCGCAAACAGGTTCTGAACCGAAGGCTTGCCCAGGTAGTGGTCGATGCGGAAGATCTGCTTTTCGGCGAGCACGCTGCGCACGGTTTCGTTGATGGCACGGTTGGATGCCAGGTCGTGGCCCAGCGGCTTTTCCAGCACCAGGCGGGTGTTGGGCGTGTTCAGTCCCGCGGCGGCCAGCTGCTCGCAGGCCATGGTGAAGAGCGATGGCGCCGTGGCCAGGTACATCACGACGGTGTCCGCATTGCGCTCGCGCAGCACGCCGGCAAGGCGCGCGTAGTCCGAAGGCTTGGACAGGTCCACGCGTACGAAATGCAGCAGTGCGGCGAAGCGGTCGAACTCCTGCGCGTTCGGGCGCTTTGCCAGTTCCACCTCGTCGAAGCGCGCACGAATCAGCGCGCGGTAAGCGTCGTCACTGAGGTCGTCACGTGCGACGCCGATGATGCGGCCGCCCTCGGGCAGCGAGCCGTGGCGAAAGGCCTGGAACAGGGCAGGCATCAGTTTGCGCCAGGCCAGGTCGCCCGTGCCGCCGAAAAGGACAAGATCAAAACTCATGGTTGATAACGTTGTACTGGGTGCGTAACTGTAACTTAGTTTCAGCTCCTGGTTAAGTGCTTTGCTCTGACGTGTGCAGCTGCTTCCCACCTGATTTGTCATTTGCTCAGGGTTAGCGAGCATCGGTTACCGGAGGATAACGAGGGTTTGTGCTCAAGCTCTGTCTTCTTTGCGTAACTAAATTCCATTGCGCAAACAGCCAAAGGATTCAGCATGAAACGCCGCCAGATCATTTCCTCCATCGCCCTGTGCGGTCTCGCCGTGCCGTCGTGGGCCCAGTCGCCGCGCCCCCGGCCGACCGCAACTGGTGCCGCGCCTGCAGGCCTGACCTTCGGCCTGATCACGCCGCGCAACGCCGAACAGATCCTCAGGAACTGGAACCCCTTCATTGACCGCATGGCCGCCGCCGCCGGTGTGCCCATCGAGCGCGTCACCTATGCCACCGCCGGCGAGCTCGTCAAGGACTTCCTGGCCGGCAAGCTCGACCTCGCCTGGCTGGGCAACGTGCCGGCGCTGGAAATCGTCGAGGCGGGCAAGGGCAGCGTGTTCGCCGTCAAGGTGATCTCGGGCAAGACGGCCTACCGGTCGCTGCTGATCACCCATCGCGACAGCGCTGTCCGCACGCTGGAAGACGTGCACCGCAAGGCGCCGCAGATGGTGTTTGGCGGCGGCGACCCCAAGAGCACTTCGGGACACATCGTGCCCATGTACTTCGCCTTCGTGAAGCGGGGCGTCAATGATCCTGAAAGGCTGTTCAAGGAGATCCGGCGCGGCAGCCACGAGGCCAACCTGATGGCGACCGCGAAGCGGGAAGTCGATCTCGCGACCAACAACACGACGGAACTGGACAACCTGAGGGCGACGCGCCCCGACGACGCGGCCTTGATCCGCGTGGTCTGGGAGTCGCCCGACATCCCCGAGTCGCCAATGATGTGGCGCGACAGCCTGCCCCCCGCGATGAAGGCGCGTATCGCTGCCTTCACCGAGAAGTTCGGTGCGAAGGATGACGAGGAAAAGGGCATCCTGTGGAACATCGACAAGCTCACCGGCTTTCGCAGGTCGACCAACCGCCAATTTGTCGCCGTGGCCGACATCGAGATGTTCAATTCGCGCCAGCGCATCATCAACGACACGCGGCTGACACCCGGGCAGCGCATGGCGCAGGTTGAAGAAGTGACGCGGCGCGGCTCACGACTCGAGCTGATGCTCAAGCGCTCGGGCTGAAACAATCACGGACGAAATCCAAGAAATCGCGTAACAAAATTCCCTGCAGACTTGTTGGTTCGGTGTTTCCCCGAATGCAGGAGTGACAGCGAATTGCCATACTCCTGCACGTAACCTTATTACCTCGAGAATTACATGAAAAAGCT
>CALRME020000346.1:0-4249 GCA_943369045.1 Sphingobacterium thalpophilum | reverse complement strand
CCAGCAGCGCGCCGTTTTCGTCGAACACGGTGATGGCATCTCGCACCGGCCCGCGCGGCGTGCCCTTGCGTGCACCGGCAATCTGGGCGGCCTGCAGGCGGTTCAATGCCTGCTTGGCGCGGGGCAGGCCCAGCCAGCAGATTCCATTGAAAAAATCGTGCCAGCCCTCACGGACCGGGCATGAGCCGCTCTCAAAAATGTAGCACTCATACGCGGCTTCCGGCGGCAACTGTGCCTGCGGCACGAAGCGCACAGGCGCGCCCTCCTGCCCGTTCAAGGCCTGGTGCAGGGCCTGCCCGGCCGCCACAGCCTCAAGCACCGGCGCGCCGTGCCTGCTCCAGGGTGCGAACCAGGGCTGATACCAGCCCGCAGGGTCCGGGTTCAGGAGGACCGGCCAGTCCACTGCACGTGCTTGGGGGACGTTTCCGGCAAAAGCCTGAACTCATCGCCGAACTTCGCCAGAAGTGTGGCCAGCCTGCCGCTCTTGCTCAGTACGCCCTGGTCACGCAATGTCTTGACGACGTCGTTCATCGGCAACGGCTTTCCTGTCCTCAGCGCAGGCATCGCCTGCAGGATGGCCTCGTCGCCGGAGGGAGGCGGCGCAACAGGCGCCGTCTTGCGGGCTGGCGCCCGCTTGGGAGCGGGCGCAGCCTTTGCCGATACCGGCGGCGCAGCCTTGCGGGGTGCCGAGCGTTGCGGCTGCTGATCCACATACCGCAGCTCGTCATAAGCCAGGCTCAAAGCTTCCGCGTCGGCCTTCTCGCGGCGGGCAAAACAGATGACCTGCATGCCGGCCTCGCGCAGGCGCAACGCCAGCGGCGCGAAGTCGGCGTCGCTGGAGGCGATGGCCACCGTCGGTGCCAGCGAGTCGTTGTAGAGCAGGTCCATTGCATCGACGACCAGCGCGACGTCGGTCGTCCCCTTCCCCTGGTTGATGAAGGAGCGCACCGCGAAGCTGCGCAGCACATCCTTGATGCCTGCCAGCTTTTCCAGTCCACCATATGCGCGGCGTACGGTGACTGTCAGTCCCATGGCATCGAGTTGGCGGAATGCCTCGCCGACATCGCCGGCAGATGACAGGTTGTCCGCGTCGATGAGCAGTGCGACCTTGGCCATTACACGACCTTCCAGGCAAGCGATTCGCCACCTCCGAGCGGCTTGACCAGGGCCTCGCCAAACGGGTAGCTCTCCGGAACGGTCCAAGGCTCCCGGCGCAGCACGATGCTGTCCTTGTTACGTGGCAGAGCATGGAAATCAGGGCCGTGGAAGCTGGCGAAGCCTTCCAGCTTGTCCAGCGCACCGGCGTTGTCAAAAGCCTGCGCGTACAGCTCGATGGCGGCATGCGCGGTGTAGCAACCAGCGCAGCCCAGGGCGTGTTCCTTCAGGTGCGCGGCATGCGGCGCGCTGTCAGTGCCCAGGAAAAACCTGTCGCTGCCACTGGTCGCTGCCGCCACCAACGCGATCCGGTGGATTTCGCGCTTGAGGACCGGCAGACAATAGTAGTGCGGCCGGATGCCACCCGTGAAGATGGCATTTCGGTTGTACAGCAGGTGGTGCGCCGTGATCGTGGCGGCAGTGGTGGCGCCGGCGGAGGCGACGTACTGCGCGGCCTCCTTCGTGGTGATGTGCTCCATCACGATCTTCAACCCGGGGAAATCCTTGCGCAGCGGAATGAGCTGCTGGTCGATGAAAACGGCTTCCCGGTCGAACAGGTCGATTTCCGGCGAGGTCACTTCGCCATGCACCAGCAACGCCAGGCCCTCGCGCTGCATGGCCTCAAGTGTGGGGTAAGTCTTGCGGATGTCGGTCACCCCGGCATCGCTGTTGGTGGTGGCACCCGCCGGGTAGAGCTTGAGCGCAACGACACCAGCTGCTTTCGCGCGCACGATTTCTTCGGGGGGCAGCTTGTCGGTGAGGTACAGCGTCATCAGCGGCTTAAAGCCTGAACCAGCCGGCACCTCCGCCTGGAGGCGTTCGCGGTAGGCCACGGCCTGCGCCGCGGTAGTGACCGGCGGGCGCAGGTTGGGCATGATGATGGCCCGGCCCATCTGGGCGGCCGAGTGCGGTACGGTGGTCCTGAGCGCCTCGCCGTCACGCACGTGCAGGTGCCAGTCGTCGGGGCGGGTGATGGTGATTTCTGAAGTCATGCCGTCATTGTCCCAAAACAAAAAAGGCGCCCGTGGGCGCCCTTTTTCCCGGAAGCCACGCTCAGTGCTGAAGAATCTTGTTCAGGAAATCCTTGGTCCGCGGCTGGCGGTTTTCCGGGTGGCTGAAGAACTCGTCCTTGGAACAGTCCTCCAGGATCTTGCCGCCCACGTCGATAAAGATCACGCGGCTGGCCACCTTGCGGGCAAAGCCCATTTCGTGGGTGACCACCATCATGGTCATGCCTTCCTTGGCCAGGGTCACCATCACGTCCAGCACCTCGCCCACCATCTCGGGGTCGAGCGCCGAGGTGGGTTCGTCGAACAGCATGACGATGGGGTCCATCGACAGGGCACGGGCGATTGCCACGCGCTGCTGCTGGCCGCCCGACAGCTGGCCGGGGAACTTGTCCTTGTGCACCATCAGGCCCACGCGGTCGAGCATCTTCAACCCACGGACTTTGGCTTCTTCAGCGCTGCGGCCCAGCACCTTGATTTGTGCAATGGTGAGGTTCTCGGTCACCGACAGATGGGGAAACAGCTCGAAGTGCTGGAACACCATGCCGACGCGGCTGCGCAGCTTGGGCAGGTCAGTGGACGGCGAGGTTACGGAAATCCCGTCGACGGTGATCTCGCCCTTTTGCACAGGCTCAAGCGCGTTGACGGTCTTGATGAGGGTGGACTTGCCAGAGCCTGAAGGGCCGCAGACCACGACCACGTCGCCCTTGCTGATGTTGACGGAGCAATCGGTCAGTACCTGGACCGGGCCATACCACTTGGAAACGTTCTTGATTTCGATCATGACTTAAGGACTCCGGCTTAACGAATGATGGCGATCTTGGCTTGCAGGCGCTTGACCATGTAGGACAAGCCGAAGCAGACGGCGAAGTAAATGATGGCAGCCAGCAGGTAGGCTTCCTCGGGCCGGCCGTAGATCTTGCCGGCGGTGACCAGGCCCTTGAGCAGGTCATAGGCGCCAATGGCATAGACCAGCGAGGTGTCCTGGAACAGGATGATGGTCTGCGTCAGCAGCACGGGCAGCATGTTGCGGAAGGCTTGGGGCAGCACCACCAGCTTCATGTTTTGCGCGTAAGTCATGCCCATGGCCTGGCCCGCGAAGACCTGGCCGCGCGGGATGGACTGGATGCCCGCCCGCATGATCTCGCTGAAGTACGCCGCCTCGAACGCCACGAAGGTGATGATGGCCGAGTACTCTGCGCGGTTATTCGCGCCGTTGGGCAGGTAGTTGTAGAACTCACCGGGCACCAGCAGGAAGAACCACAGGATCACCATCACCAGCGGCACGGAACGCATGCCGTTGACGTAGATGGTGGCTGGCACCGTCAGGAAGGCCTTGCCCGACAGGCGCATCAGAGCCAGCAGGGTGCCCAGGATGACGCCGCCAATGGTGGCAACGATGGTCAGCTGCACGCTGAACCAGAAGCCCTTCAGCACGAACTTGCTGATCAGCTCCCAGTTGACGAAGGTAAGGTCGAGTCCGCCCATGTCAGTGTCCTCCCCCGCCGCCCGCAACAATGAAGCCCGGGATGCGCACTTTCTTTTCGATGAAGGCAAACACGCGGTTCACGGCGAAAGCCGAGACGGCGTAGAGCGCCGTAACGGCCAGGTAGACCTCGATGCCGCGCGAGGTTTCCTCCTGCGCCTGCATGGCGAACATTGTGAGTTCGGCGATCGACACCGCGAAGGCCACCGACGAGTTCTTCAACAGGTTCATGGACTCGCTGGTCAGCGGCGGCAGGATGATGCGGAATGCCATCGGCAGGATCACGTAGCGGTAGGCCTGCGGCGTGGTAAAGCCCACGGCCATGGCCGCATAGCGCTGGCCGCGCGGCAAGGCCTGAATGCCGGCACGCACCTGCTCGGCGATACGCGCCGAAGTGAAAAAGCCCAGCGCGAAGATGACCAGCAGGAAGCCGGGCACATCGCGCATGAACGGGAAAATCTTGGGGATGACGAAATACCAGATGAACAGCTGCACGAGGATGGGGATGTTGCGGAACAACTCGACCCAGGCATTGGCGAGCCGGACTATCCATGGACTGTTGGGCAAGGTTCGAAGGGTGCCGATCAGTGCGCCCATCACG
>CALRME020000345.1:0-4276 GCA_943369045.1 Sphingobacterium thalpophilum | reverse complement strand
CTGACCGAATCCATGGGCCAGTCCTTTGTGGTCGACAACAAGCCGGGCGCCGGCTCCGTCATCGGCACCGATATCGCGGCCAAGTCGCCGCCCGACGGCTACACCCTGCTGCTGATGTCCAACGCCCACACCGTCAACGAGACGCTGATTGCCAGCAAACCCTTCGCGCTGGCGCGCGACTTCGTGGGCGTCGCGCCCATCAACTACTCCGACCTGGTGCTGGTGGCCCATCCCTCGCTTGCCGCCGGCAACATCAAGGAACTGCTGGCGCTGGCGAAGTCAAAGCCAGGCAAGCTCAATTACGCGTCGTCAGGCCCGGGCACGCCGTACCACATGGCCGGCGAGCTGTTCAAGAGCATGGGCGATGTCTACCTGGTGCACATCCCCTACCGCGGCAGCTCGGGCGCGCGCACCGACGTGATCGGCGGCCAGGTCGACATGATGTTTGACGCCGTCACCACCATGGCCGAGCAGGTCAAGGCCGGCAAGGTCAAGGCCATTGCCACCACCGGACGCCAGCGCTCGGACGTGCTGCCCGATGTGCCGACCGTGCACGAGGCCGGCGTACCCAACTACGAAGCCACGATCTGGCTGGGCCTGATGGCGCCCAAAGGCACGCCGCCGGCCATCGTGACGCGGCTCAATGAAGCGGTGTCGAAGATTTCCAGCGAGCCCACGGTGAAGGCCCAGTGGGGCAAGCAGGGCGCCACGCCGCTGGTGATGACGCCGGCCGTGTTCGACAAGTACATCCAGGACGACATCGCCAAGTGGGCCAAGGTGATCAAGTCCGCCAACATCAAGGCAGAGTGACATGAAGACACTGCGAATCATCAGTGGCGGCGCCGCGCAGGGGCTGGTCGGCCAGCTCAAGGACAAGTTCACCGCCGCGCAAGGCATGAATGTGGAAGGCACCTTCGGCGCCGTCGGCCTGATGCGCGAGAAGCTGCTGGCCGGCGAGCCCTGCGACGTGATGATCCTCACCGGCGAGCAGATATCGGCGCTGGCTTCGACGGGCAAGCTGGTCGCGCGAAGCGCACGGGCCCTGGGCCGTGTGAAGACCGGTGTGGCCGTGAAGGCCGGCGAGCCCCTGCCCGACGTCTCCACGCCCAAGGCGCTGGAGGCCCTGCTGCGCAAGGCTGAAGGCATCTACTTCCCCGACCCGCTCAAGGCCACGGCCGGCATCCACTTCATGAAGGTGCTGCGCATGCTGGGCCTGGACGAAGAGATGGCCGCACAGCTGCGCACTTTCCCCAACGGCGCAACCGCGATGCGCGAGCTGGCCGCCGCTTCAGGCAGCGGCCTGGTGGGCTGCACCCAGGTGACGGAAATCCTCTACACGCCGGGCGTGCAGCTGGCGGGCATGCTGCCGGCCAAGTTCGAGCTGGCGACCATGTACACGGCGGCGGTGTCCAGTAGTGCGGCCGAGCCGGCAGCAGCGGCGGCACTCATCGACCTGCTGGCGGGTGGTGAGGCCCGCGCGCTGCGCGAGGCTGGCGGCTTCGAGCAAGCCTGATTCGTTACACGGCCTGAACCGCTACACCAGCAACGCGTTCACACGGCGCACGTAGGCAGCAGGGTCGTCCGGCAGGCCACCTTCGGCCAGCAGGGCCTGGTCGAACAGGATGTGGGCCAGGTCGTCGAAATGGGCCGAGCCTTCCAGCTTTTTCACCAGCGGATGCTCGGCGTTCACTTCCAGCACAGGCTTGACTTCCGGCGCTTTCTGGCCGGCCTGCTTGAGCATGCGCGAGAGCTGCAGGCTCATGCCTCCGTCGCTCACCACCAGGCAGGCCGGTGAGTCGACCAGGCGGGTGGTTACGCGCACATCCTGCGCCTTGTCCTTCAGTGCTTCCTTGAGCTTGTCAAGCAGCGGCTTGAAGGTTTCGGCCGCTTCCTCGGCCGCCTTCTTCTCGCCTTCGTCGAGCAGCTTGTCGAGCTGCACAGCGCCCTTGGCGACGCTCTGCATGGGCATGCCGTCGAAGTCCTCCAGGTAATTGAGCGCCCACTCGTCCACGCGGTCGGTCATCAGCAGCACTTCGATGCCCTTCTTGCGGAACACTTCCAGCTGCGGGCTGTTCTTTGCCGCGGCCAGGGTGTCGGCCGTGATGTAGTAGATCGCGTCCTGGCCTTCCTTCATGCGGGCCTTGTAGTCGGCCAGCGAAACCGTCGCCGCGTCGCTTGTCGTGGAGGCAAAGCGCAGCAGTTTGGCCAGCCGCTCGCGGTTGGCCGTGTCTTCGCCCAGGCCTTCCTTGAGCACGCTGCCGAACTCGGCGTAAAACTTGCCGTACTTCGCCTTGTCGTCCTCGGAAGCGGCTTCGTCGTTGGCCTGCTTCGCGAGGTCTTCCAGCATGGACAGCACGCGCTTGGTCGAGCCTTCGCGGATGGCGCGT
The DNA here is from genome assembly GCA_943369045.1 of Sphingobacterium thalpophilum. Classification (GTDB taxonomy): domain Bacteria; phylum Pseudomonadota; class Gammaproteobacteria; order Burkholderiales; family Burkholderiaceae_C; genus Ramlibacter. The sequence continues at coordinate 1,889 of CALRME020000345.1, read as the reverse complement.
ACGTCACGGCTTTCCTGCAGCAGCTCGCGGCTGACGTTCAGGGGCAGGTCGGCCGAATCGATCACGCCCTTGACGAAGCGCAGGTAGGAGGGAAGCAGTGCTTCGGCCTCGTCCATGATGAACACGCGTTTCACATACAGCTTCACACCGGCGGACTTCTCGCGGTTCCACAGGTCAAAGGGCGCCCGCGCCGGGATGTAGAGCAGCTGCGTGTACTCGGTGCTGCCTTCCACGCGGTTGTGGCTCCAGGCCAGCGGGTCCTCGTGGTCGTGGCTGATCTGCTTGTAGAACTCGGCGTACTGCTCCGTCGTGATGTCTTTCTTGGGCCGGCTCCACAGGGCGCTAGCCTGGTTGACGGTTTCCCACTCGTCCGTGAGCACCATCTCACCGCCCTTGTCGTCCTCTCCTTCCTTCCATTCTTCCTTGCGCATCAGGATGGGCAAGGAAATGTGGTCGGAGTACTTGCCGATGATGGACTTGAGCTTCCATGTGTTCAGGTAGTCCAGCGCGTCGTCGCGCAGGTGCAGCGTGACGCTGGTGCCGCGCTGGGCGCGCTCAATGCTCTCCACCTCGAAGTCACCGGCGCCGCCGCTGACCCAGCGCACGCCCTCGCCTGCCGGGACGCCGGCGCGGCGCGATTCGACCGTGATCCTGTCGGCGACGATGAAGCCCGAATAGAAACCCACGCCGAACTGGCCGATGAGCTGGGCGTCGGCCTTCTGGTCGCCACTGAGCTTGCCCATGAACTCCTTGGTGCCGCTTTTGGCGATGGTGCCCAGGTTGTCGATCGCTTCCTGTTGCGACAGGCCTATGCCGTTGTCGGCAATCGTCAGCGTCTTGGCCGTCTTGTCGAAGCTCACGCGGACTTCGAGGTTGGGGGCGTCTTCATAAAGCGCGGGCTTGTCCAGCGCTTCGAAGCGCAGCTTGTCGCAGGCGTCCGAGGCATTGGAGACCAGCTCGCGCAGGAAGATCTCCTGGTTGGAGTACAGCGAGTGGGTGACGAGGTGCAGCAGCTGGGCTACTTCGGCCTGGAAGGAAAGGGTTTGCTTGCTCATGGGTGTTGTAGAAAAGGCAAAAAACAGCGACTGTGATCTGGGGCCTCTGGCATCTTTTTTCAAGACAGGAAGGCCTGCGCGTGAAAAATTGTACGAAAGCTCACGTTTTGGCTGCGGGGGAGATGGTGCCATGTGTCACATGCCGTTACAGTGGCGAGGCTCGCAAAAACAGCACATGACCATAGAACTGCACGCCTTCTCGTCTTCCGCCACCGGCCTGCCCGCAGCCGGCCAGCATGAGCCTTCCACCACCTGCACCCTGACCTTTCACCACCGCGTGGACGGCATCGAGGCCGAACGCAGCGTGCTGACCTGGACTACCGCCGCAGCACAGCCGGTCCAGGCTGACGCGGTTGAGGTGGAATCCACCGGCGCCAGCACCCTGCGCCGCCGCTCGCTGACGATCACCTACTGATCCCGCCCCCACAAAGCAAAACGCCCCTTCGCAGGGGCGTTTTGCTTTGTGGATGCAGCCTGCGGGCTGCCCCGGTCAGTGCTTACATGCGGCCGATCTCACCGTAGGAGATCTGGCCCAGGCGCACGGCTTCAACAGCCTGGGCGCGGACCGTCTTCGTGTCAACGCCCGACTTCAGCGGCGCCGCGATGCGCGAGCCGGCCGGCTCGGTGCTGCGCGTCTTTGCCACAGTCGATGCTTCGGCCATGACTTCGGCGCGGGTGCGGTTGCCTTCGAACTTGAGCGCGAACTGCGAGCCGTCGGCTTCGTCGGCGCGCACGCCCGTGGAAGCGATGGCTGCGAATGCGGCGATGGCGATGAGAGCGGTGGATTTCATGATGTCTGCCTTTCAGTGAGTTGCGTTGTGGAGAGACTTCACT
>CALRME020000344.1:0-4280 GCA_943369045.1 Sphingobacterium thalpophilum | reverse complement strand
AACTTGTCGTTGTTGTCCGAGCGGATGGTCAACCACTTCACCGGGCCGGTCACCTCGTCGCCGTTGGCGTTCTTGGGGGCATTGAGGCCCATGAGGAAGGGGCCCGTGCCGGCAAACTCGTTGCCTTCGGTGCGGCCCTTGATGGCCTGAACGCCGTGGTTGGGCGTGCCGCCCAGGATGGCGTGGCTCACGGTGCGGTCGCCGCCGCCGTTCTGGATGTAGTTGCGGATCGCATTGCCGCCCCGCGAATTGCCCATCAGCACGACCTGGCTGGCACCCGTGGCCTTGAGCACTTTCTCCACTTCGGCCTTCAGGTAGGCCATGTGTTCGGCGGCCGAACTGCGGCCGGGCTGGGGCTTGGTGTCGTCATCGCGCGCCAGCGGGTAAGGGTGGTCGATGGCATACAGGCGGTCGCGCGGCCAGCCATTGGATTCGAAGCGCCAGATCGTGGTTTGCCACAGGGCGGCGGTATCGCCGTTGCCGTGCACGAACACGATAGGCGGGTTTGCTGTCTGCGAAGGGCCGGTGGCGCAACCGGTTGCCAGCAGGGCGCTGGTGGCGAGCGCCAGCAGGAGGCGGCGTGAAATCATCGTTGTTGTCTCCGTGAAATGAAAAAGCCCGCAGGCCTTGCGGCTGCGGGCTGTGTTCTGCCAAGAGGTGCGAGGTCCGCGCCCTCAGGCGAATACGCCGGCCGTGTCCTGCATTCTTTCCGACACTTCGCCCAGATGATGCAGGGTATCCCCGAAGGTCATCTCCAGTTGCGTGAGCTTGCGGAAATAGTGACTTCCAATGTATTCATCGGTCACGCCGATGCCGCCATGCAGCTGGACCGAATCCTGGCCGATGAGCCGCATGGACACGCCCAGCTGGTACTTGGCGCGGGCCAGCGCGCGGCGGCGTTCGTCGGCCGGTGCGTTGAGCTTGAGGCTGGCGTAATAGCTCATGGAGCGCGCCAGCTCCTGCTGCATCTTCATGTTGGCCAGGCGGTGGCGCAACGCCTGGAAGCTGGCGATGGTCACGCCGAACTGCTTGCGCGTGTTCATGTACTCGACGGTAACTTCCATGGTCTTGTCCAGCACGCCCACGGCCTCGGCACAGGTGGCCGCGATGCCAATGTCCACGGCGTGTTCGAGTGCGGTCAGGCCGTCCAGGGTCACCAGCGAAGCCGGTGCATCCTTGAAAACGACTTCGGCCGCGCGGCCGCCATCCTGCGTTCCGTAGCCTGTGGCCGCGACGCCGGCACCGGCGGCCACCAGGAACAGTGCGAGCTTTCCATTGGCCTGAGCGGGAACGAGGTAGGCGTCGGCCTTGTCCCCGGCCGCCACCAGGCTCTTCGCGCCGCTGACGGTCCAGTTGTCGCCGGCCTGCTTCGCGGTGGCTTCGCACACGTCCAGGCGGTAGCGGGCCTTGCGCTCCTGGTACGCCAGCACCACCAATGCCTCGCCCGCGGCGATCCTGCCCAGCCAATCGGCCTTGAGTGCCGCCGGTGCGTAGCCGCTGAGTACGCCGCTGGCGATCAAGGTCTGCGCCATCGGCTCGAGAACCATGCCGCGGCCCAGTTCTTCCATCACGACCATGCCCTCGACCGGGCCCATGCCCATGCCGCCGTCGTCTTCTGAGACGTACAGGCCTGCCAGCCCCAGTTCGGCCAGTTCGCCGTAAGCGGCGCGGTCAAAGCCGCCCGCATCGGCGGCCTTTCGGCGGCGCTCGAAGCTGTAACCCTTGTCAACCCACTTGCGCACTGCGTCGCGCAGCGATTCCTGGTCGTCGGAAAAATCGAAATCCATCTCTTGTCTCCTTAGCCGAGCACGGTTTGCGCGACGATGTTTCTTTGCACTTCATTGCTGCCGCCGTAGATGGTGGTCTTGCGCATGTTGAAGAAGGTCGATGCCAGCGGTGCGTTGCTGACCGCGGCGCCGGGAAAGTTGCCCTGCCAGCCCGCTTCCATGGCTTCGTGGATCAGCGGCAGCGAATAGGGGCCTGCGGCCAGCATCATCAGCTCGCTGTAGCGCTGCTGGATCTCGCTGCCCTTGATCTTGAGCAGGCCGGCGATGTCCAGCGAGTTCTTGCCCGACTTCTCGGCCGACAGGACGCGCAGCACCAGCATTTCCAGCGCCACCACATCCACTTCCAGGCGGGCGATCTCGTCGCGGAACCGGCCGTCTTCGTACACGCCTTCGGATGTTGCGATGCGCTTCAGGCGCTCGAGCTCCCGCTTGGCGCGGTTCACATCGGCGATGTTGGTGCGTTCGTGCGACAGCAGGTGCTTGGCGTAGGTCCAGCCCTTGTTTTCCTCGCCGATCAGCTGGTCGGCGGGCACCTCCACGTTGTCGAAGAACACCTCGTTGACTTCCACGCTGCCGTCGAGCAGCTTGATGGGGCGCACGGTCACGCCGGGCGACTTCATGTCCAGCAGCAGGAAGGAGATGCCCGTTTGCGGCTTGCCTTCGGTGCTGGTGCGCACGAGGTTGAACATCCAGTCGCCGTACTGGCCCAGCGTGGTCCAGGTCTTCTGGCCGTTGACGATGTACTTGTCGCCCTTGCGCTCTGCGCGGGTTTTCAGGCTGGCCAGGTCTGAGCCCGAACCCGGCTCGCTGTAGCCCTGGCTCCACCAGACTTCGCCGCTGGCGATGCCGGGCAAAAAGCGCTGCTGTTGCGCGGGGCTGCCGAAAGCCATGATCACCGGCGCCACCATCACGGGGCCGAAGGGGACGACGCGGGGCGCGCCGGCCAGCGCGCATTCTTCCTCGAACAGGTGCTTCTGCACGGCGGTCCAGCCCGGGCCGCCGAATTCCTTGGGCCACCCATGGCCGAGCCAGCCCTTCTTGCCCAGGATCTTGGCCCAGCGCTGCATGTCGTCACGCGTCAGGTGCAGGGCGTTGTGGACCTTGTTTGAAATGTCGGCCGGCAGGTTCTCGCGAACCCAGGCGCGGATGTCCTCGCGGAACTTCTGCTCTTCGGGGGTAAATGCCAAGTCCATTGAAAGTCTCCAGAATTCGATCGCAGTGGTGCGCGGTCAGAGTTTAAGCACGGTCGTTCTATTCCGTGTGTCCGGGTTGCGACATGCCAAGTGATTCGCGGATGTTTTGCACCGCAGAACGCAGTTCGGCGACGGTGGCCTCCAGCGCCTCGATTCTCGCCGCAAGTGCACCTTCGTTGCCGGTGCGCGGCACCGCATCCGGCAACGATGGGGCAACGCCCGGGTCCACCGGCCCGCACATCAGGTGGGCCCAGCGCTGCTCGCGCATGCCGGCCGCGCGTGCCAGCTTCACCACCAGGGGCCCGCCTTTTTCCTCGCTGCGGTCCTGCAGTTCCTCAAGGAAAGCTTCGACCGACGAGATGTCGGCAAAGCGGTACCAGCGCTCGCTGTTGATGCGCAGTTCGCCTGCCGTCTGGGGCCCGCGCAGCATCAGCAGCCCCAGCAACACGGCGGACTGTTCGGGCACGCCGACAGCGCGCTGGAAGTTGTGCTCCCACCGCGTCACGCGGCTGCCGCTGGATTCAAAAACCAGCGACAGGAGGCGCAGCGCATCCAGCGCGTCCTGCGCCTGGGCTTCCGTGAGGTTCGTCAGGGGCTCACGGCTGCTCTTCTGGTTGCAGCCCAGCACCAGGGAGTTGAGCGACAGCGGGTAACTGTCAGGTACGGTGCGGGCTTTTTCCATCAGCGTGGCGAGCACGCGGGCTTCAACGGGCGAGAGGGGGCGGATTGGCATGGCAGGGATAATTCACCAACAAATGAAAAACATCGTCATTCTGATCTCCGGCGGCGGCTCCAACATGGCAGCCATCGTGCGGGCCGCGCAGCGCGAAGGCTGGCGCAAGGCTTATGGCGCGCAGATTGCGGCCGTCATCAGCAACCGGCCCGATGCGGGCGGCCTGGCACTGGCGCGGGAACAGCTCATTGCCACCGACGTGCTGGACCACAAGCGGTTCGACTCGCGCGAGGCCTTTGATGCCGAGCTGGCCACGGTGATCGACCGGCGCCAGCCGTCGCTGGTGGTGCTGGCCGGATTCATGCGCATCCTCACGCCCGGCTTCGTTTCGCGCTACGAAGGGCGGCTGCTCAACATCCATCCTTCGTTGCTGCCCGCCTTTCCGGGGCTGCACACGCACCAGCGGGCGATTGATGCCGGCTGCAAGGTGGCTGGGGTCACGGTGCACCAGGTCACGGCCGAGCTGGACCACGGGCCCATCCTCGCGCAGGCGGCAGTGCCTGTGATGCCGGGCGACACGGCCGACGCGCTGGCGGCCCGCGTGCTCACGCAGGAGCACCTGATCTA
>CALRME020000343.1:0-4314 GCA_943369045.1 Sphingobacterium thalpophilum | reverse complement strand
CACGAGGAACAAGCTCTGCGCCCCGGTGCCCTTCCCGCGCACGCCGGCCGAATACCCCCGCTCCATGGCCGTGAGCATGCGCAACCAGTTCACGTGGAGCCAGGAAGAGGGGCTGCGCCAATGGGTGCGCGCCAGCCGGCTGGACGGCTTCGGCAAGCTGATCGCCAGTGCGCCGCGCGACGATGTGGAGAAACAGGCCGTGATTGCGCGTTTCAAGCAACATGCGCAAGGGGCAATGGCCAACCTCCCCAGGCTGATGTCGACGTGAAAGCCGCCTAAGCAGTATTGGCGCGGCTTGCAGGCCGAAAACGGCCCGGAAGCCGCATGGATACTGCTTGAGGCTGGGCCGGACCCTTTCGGCCTTTCAGGCCGCTTCGCGCACCGGCTCATGCGCCAGCGCCATCACGTCGCGCGGGTGCAGGCCCTTGAGCTTGTGGTCGCTCCACACCTGCCGCCAGCGGCGGGCGCCCGGCAGGCCGTTGCGCAGGCCCAGCATGTGGCGGGCAATCGAGCTCCAGGGTGTGCCGTGGGCAGCCGCCTCACGCGCCATGTACTGGGTCATCTGCTCTTCCACGATTTCGCGCGTCAGTCCGGTCGGCGCATCGCCGTAGAAGGCCTCGTCCCAGGACGCGATCCACCAGGGGTTGTGGTAGGCCTCACGGCCCAGCATCACGCCGTCCAGTTCCTGCAGTTGCCCGGCCACTTGCTGCCCGGTGGTGATGCCGCCGTTGATGACGATGGTCAGGTGCGGGAATTCGCGCTTGAGGCGGTGGACCATCTCGTAGCGCAGCGGCGGCACTTCGCGGTTGGCCTTGGGCGAGAGGCCCTGAAGCCAGGCGTTGCGGGCGTGGACCAAGAAGGTCTTGCAGCCCGCCTCGCTGACCGTGCCGACGAAGTCGCGCACGAATTCGTAGCTCTCGGTCTTGTCGATACCGATGCGGTGCTTGACGGTCACCGGCACGTCGACCGCGTCCACCATGGCCTTGACGCAGCCGGCCACCAGCGCTGGCTCAGCCATCAGGCAGGCGCCAAAAGAGCCGCGCTGCACCCGCTCGCTCGGGCAGCCGCAGTTGAGGTTGATCTCGTCGTAACCCCACTGCTGGCCGAGCTTGGCGCAATGCGCCAGGTCCGCCGCGTCGCTGCCGCCCAGCTGCAGGGCGACGGGGTGTTCTTCGGCGTTGAAATCCAGGTGGCGCGGCACGTCGCCGTGCATCAGGGCGCCGGTGGTCACCATCTCCGTGTAGAGCAGCGCATGGCGCGACAGCAGCCGGTGGAAGTACCGGCAATGGCGGTCGGTCCAGTCCATCATCGGCGCCACACTCATGCGCCAGGGGCTGTGGGTACTTGCGGGATTCGTTTGCACCCCGGAAATGTAGCCGGATCGCGATGCCCGTATATTGACAAGGCCGCCTGCGCGAACCATTCTTCGCCATGGGGAGTGCCAGCGTCCTACAAGCCAGCCCCGCGCGCTCTTACAGCCCTGCCGCCCGTTTTGGCTCCTAATGGGCGCAAAGAAACAAGGAGTTGCCATGCGACCATTCGTTCTCGAACCCAATATGCTCACCATGGGCGGCGTCTTCTATCCCACCGGCCACATGTTCATCATGCTGCCCACGCTGGACGATGCCCGCAGCGCCGAAAAGGAGCTGCTGGCCGATGGCTACACCGGTGAATCGATTTCGCTACTGGAGCCTGAAACCGTGCTGGGCAAGATCGCCCAGACTGTGGGAGGCTCTGACATCCCGTTGCCATCAGCAGGTACCGAGGCCGACACCGTGCGCCGCTACGCCGAGCTGGCCGCCCAGGGCCACTACGCGCTGATGATCCATGCGCCCTCGGCCGAGGAAACCACCCACATCATGGAAGTGCTCAGCCGCCACCGCATTTCCTACGCCCAGAAGTACCGCCACCTGGTCATCGAAGACCTGGCCTGAACCGCCTCACCTGAACGGCGTCGAGAACTTCGGATCGGCCAGCATGTCGGTGTCGGTCAGCGTCCGCAGGAACGCCACCAGCGCGGCCTTATCGTCGGCCGGCAGGTTCAACCGTTGCGGCGCGGCATTTCCGTTGCGCAAACGGTTGTCCAGCGCATTGCCGTCCTGGATGCCGCTGTTGTAGTGCTCCACCACCTCCGCCAGCGTGCGGAAGCGCCCGTCGTGCATGAATGAGCCGGACAGCGCGACGTTCTTGAGCGACGGCGATTTGAAGATCCGCGTTTCCCCTGCATCCAGCCCGTTGCTGCGTGAATTGGCCACCAGGGCAAAGGTGGGTGGCGCATGGCAGGCCGCGCAATTGACGCCCTGCCCCCGCCCGCCCATGAACAGCTGGCGGCCCCGGTTTTCCTGGGCGGTGAAGTTGGCCAGCGGGATGTTGACGCCCCGGTCGCCCAGCGCCGGGTTGAAGGTCGCCGCGTAGCCCGTGTCCCATTTGCTCCCGACCGACAGCATGCTCCGCTCGAACTGCGCCAGTGCGCGCTGGATACGCGCTTCGGTGATGGTGCTGTCGCCAAAGATCAACGAGAAGATTTCGGTGTAGTACGGGATGGCCTGCATCCTCGCCAGCAGAGCCGGGATGCCGCCATTGGTGGCGTCAAAACCCATTTCCACCGGGTGCTGGATCGGCTGGGTGGCCTGGGCCTCCACTGACGCCGCGCGCTTGTCCCAGAACATGCTGCCAGGCGCATAGGCCCGCACATTGCCCAGGCGCATGGACGGCGCCGTCGTCAAGCCGCCCGAAAATCCGGTGCTGAACTGGCGCGCGTCGGCAAAGCCCTGGGCCTGCTGGTGGCAGGAAGCGCAGGCGATGGTGTTGTTGATGCTCAACTGCTTGTCGTAGAACAGCACGCGGCCCAGCGTGGCCATCGGGTTGTTGATGGCGTTGCCGCGGGGTGTGTTGTCGTCGGCAAGGACCGTGGCGTCATAGTAGGCCGGCACCGCCGGCGCGGCATAGTTGAAAAGCGAGTTCGCGTCGAGGTTCAGCGCGGCCGAGGTAGCCGCCGACAGCGTGATGCGGCGTTGCGGGCCGAGCGTGGCGCTGGTAGGCACGATCGCCTCTGCGGCTACATCGGCGTCCGCGCCTGTGGCCACCGGTGCAGAAGCCGCCTCCTGTGGGGCAGTTGTGTCGCCTCCGCCGCCACAGCCGGCGACCACCAGCAGGGCCAGCACCATGGGCGTTGCGAAAGCCAGTCTCTTGTTCATCATGGTCCCTACCTCGTTGTTCGATGCCCTGATTGTTGGGCCGCTTTGTGGAGGCACTGTGGAGCCAAACCCCGCGGCGCGTCCATGATTGCACCTGCCGCGTGAACGAGTTCACGCAATGGCCGCCTATGAGGCCGCGTCTTCCCCGTCCGGGTCAAACCGGTAGCCCATGCCGTAGACCGACACGATGGCCGAGCCCTGCTCGCGCACGGCGCTGATCTTCTTTCGCAGGTTCTTGATGTGGCTGTCGATGGCGCGGCCGGTGGCATCGCGGAAATCCTCATGCGCGCCCTCCATCAGCGCGTTGCGCGAAAACACATGGCCAGGCCGGGACAGCAGCCGCTTGAGCAGGCGGAATTCCACCGGCGTGAGCGGCAGCCAGTGGTCTTCCCAGGCGATGCGCAGGGCGCTGTCGTCCACCCGGAAGCCGTGCGGCAGCGCGCCCGGCCCCACGCGCCCTTCCACGCGGCGCAGCATGGCCTTGATGCGGGCCACCACCTCGCGCGGGCTGAAGGGCTTGCACACGTAGTCGTCGGCGCCGACTTCCAGCCCGATCAGCCGGTCGATCTCGTCGACGCGGGCAGTGACCATGATGATGGGCACCGCCGAGAAGCGCCGCACTTCGCGGCAGACCTCCACGCCATCCTGTCCAGGCAGCATGATGTCCAGCAGCACCAGCGCCGGCTCCATGCGCCGGATCTCGGGCGCCACCTGCAGGCCGTTGGTGACGATGGCCGTGGCAAAGCCCTGGGCCTTGAGGTAGTTGTCCAGCATGTCGGCGATGCGCAGGTCGTCCTCGACGATCAGGATGCGGCGCGGGCTCGACCCGATGGTGCTCATGCGGCCTCCGGGTTCAGCGGCAGGATGACGGCGATGCACAGCCCACCCAGCGGCGACGCCTGCGCCCTGATGCTGCCGCCATGCGCCTGCACGATGGCGCGGCAGATCGCCAGGCCGAGCCCGCTGCCGCCGGCGCCGCCTTCCGTCCTGCGCTGGCGGGCCGAGTCGGCACGGAACAGGGGCTCGAACAGCTGGCCGAGCTGTTCATCCGGGACGCCGGGCGGCGTGTCTTCCACGCGCAATTCCAGCATCGGTCCCGCCGTCGCCCAGCGAACCG
>CALRME020000342.1:0-4316 GCA_943369045.1 Sphingobacterium thalpophilum | reverse complement strand
CAACCATACCGCGACCAACGAAAGCTACACCAACGGTTTTGAGGCATTTCTGGCCACCGTGCCGTTCAGGCCGGCCCGCGTCACCGCGCGCCCCCGTGTGTCAGGCAGCCAGATTGCCACGGTTGTGGGTTCCAGCGGCGAAGAAATCTGGACTGACAAGCATGGCCGCATCAAGGTCCAGTTCCCCTGGGACCGACTGGGCAAGAAGGACGAAAACAGCTCGTGCTGGGTCCGCGTCGCCCAGAGCTGGGCGGGCCAGGGATGGGGCGCCCTGTTTATCCCCCGCATCGGCCAGGAAGTCGTCGTCAGCTACGTCGACGGCGACCCGGACAGGCCCCTGGTGACGGGTGGGGTCTACAACGCTGAGCAGACACCGCCAGTGACCTTGCCGTCGATGCAGACGCAGAGCACGATCAAGTCTCGCTCCTCCAAGAGCGGCGCTGCGGGCAATGAAATCCGCTTCGAGGACAAGAAGGACTCGGAAGAGTTCTACTTCCACGCGCAGAAAGACATGAAGGTCGAGATTGAGAACGCCCTCACGACCACCATCAAGGAAAGCCATGAAACGCACACCCTCGACAAGGGCGACCGCACCATCGAGGTCAAGACCGGCAAGGAAGTTCACAAGGTAAAGGGCACTCGCGAACTCACGGTGACGGGCAATGAGACGCATACCAATGAGGCAGATTTCAAACAGGCGGTCACCGGCAACTTCGAACTGAAGGTCACCGGCAACCTGGTCATAGACGTGACCGGTTCGGTGACGTTCAAGGGCGCCAAGGATGTCGCAATCAAGGCTGGAACCACTTTGCAGGCCGAAGCCGGCACGGCGCTGACCAACAAGGCGGGTACGGCGCTGACCAACGAAGCCGGCACCTCGCTGACCAACAAGGCCAGCCTTGCGCTGACGAACGAGGCGGGCACTGGCCTGAAGAATAAGGCTGGCACGACGCTGGACAACGAGGGCGCGATGGTGAACAACAAGGCTTCCGCGACCCAGACCGTGGACGGCGGTGGCATGCTGACCCTCAAGGGCGGCCTGGTGAAGATCAACTGACATGGCAACAGGCAGCGCCGCACCCGTCCCCAAGGCCGAGATCGTTGGCAAGGACACTCCGCCGCTCCCCTTGGCGGCGGGTGGCATTGTTGTATCTGAGCAACGTGACGAGACCGGTGCCGTGACCAGCCGTACGGAACTGGTCGATGGCGTACTCCACGGCCAGATGACGCGCTTCGGGTCGGGCGGCAAACCCATGATGCTGGCCAACTACGAAAAGGGCCTGCTCCATGGCGCGTCGCGCGTGTGGGACGAAAAAGGCAGCCTGATTCAAGAGGCTGTTTACCGGCATGGCAAACAGCATGGCTTGACATCGGTCTACGCGGGGGGGCGACTGCTGTCGGAGCAGCGGTTCGCTGAAGGGCAGTTGCAGGGAGAGACCGTCTCTTACTCGGAAGCGGGCGTAGCCACATCCAGGCTGATGTTCGTCCAGGGGCAGATCGAAGGAGAGGCCCTTTTCATGAACGAAGGCGCCGTGGTTCGCCGGGCCATCTATCGCAAAGGTTTGCTGGAGGGGGAAACGATCGACTACGATCGAGACGGCGCAAAAGTACAAAGTGCAAACTACAAAGCCAACCTGCTTGACGGGTGGCTGCGCCGCTTTTGGCCGAATGGAGCGGTCATGGAAGAAGTCCAGTACCGGCTCGGCAAGCCGCTGGGAAAGCCCCGGCGCTTTGACAGCAAGGGTGCCAAACAGGATGACGAAGCATCGCAGGCCAGCCTGCTGCAGCGTCTCGAAAAACTCGTGAGGGGTTGAGGATGGGAATCCAGGTGGTCACTGGCGCGAACATGCAGTGCAGCTTCGGTGTGGCGCCCAGCGCCCTCATGGTGCTGCCGGCGAACCTCGTCACGGCCGGCGGGCCACCTGCGGCCAACATCATGGACAACAAGCCCCTCGTGAATGTGTTGCCCTTCGGTGTCTGCAACTCGGTGTCCAACCCGATGGTCGCCGCCGCCACTGCGGCCGCCCTGGGCGTGCTGACGCCCATGCCCTGCATTCCCGTGACTGCCGCGCCCTGGGTACCAGGCTCGCCTACCGTGCTGATAGGAAACATGCCCGCACTCAACAACTCATGCAAGCTTATGTGCAACTGGGGCGGCGTCATCCAGGTGCTCGTGCCCGGGCAGTTCACAGTCATGGTTCCCTGAAGGCAGGACGCAGCATGCAATACACCTTGTCCATGACCTCGCGGATGCTGGCGATTGCCGCGCTCTGCCTGTTTCTGCTGTGCGTCCTGCTCTTCCTGCTGGGAATTGAACTTGGCAAACGGATCGTTGAACCGCCCGTTGTCCCGGCAGGTGGAGTCACAAGCCCCCAGGCGGGTGCCGGCGTGTCCGCGATGCCTGCCGCTCCCGCACTTCCCGCGGCCCCAGCTGCACCTGTGCTGCCAGCTGTACCCCCTCTTCCAAAACCATAAATCAGGATCAACTGATGCCTACCACTTCCCACTCCCCGAAAGGCCTGCAAGACGTAACCGGCGGGCTTCGCCGTGCCATCGTGGCGCTGGGCTTCATCGCACTGGCTGGCCTGGCGTTCGGGCAAGCCCCCAAGGCAGCGTCGGTGGCGCCGGTTCCTGTTGCAAAGGCCGCCGCCCCCGCCGCTTCAGCAGCAGCGCAGGCCGCATCTGCAGCACAAGCAGCCCAGGCAGTCCAGGCGGCATTGGCCCTTTCGCCAGTACCTGCGCTGGTGCGGGTGCCCGATGGCCGGTTGCTGGCGCCCGACATCGCCCGCATCGTGAAGCGCGGTGAACTGGTCGTCGCCATGCTGGGAGTCGATACCCCGCCCTTCTTCTATGAAAAAGGCGGTGTCCTTGTCGGACTTGAGGTGGATCTGGCCAAGGCGATCGGCAAGGAGCTGGGAATCAACGTGCGATTCAACCGTGACGCAAAGTCGTTCAATGCGGTGGTTGACATCATTGCCCGGGGCGAGGCCGATATCGCCATCAGCAAGCTGTCGAGGACGCTGGCCCGGGCACAGGTCATCAGCTTCAGCCAGCCATACCTCAGTCTGAACCATGCCCTGATGCTCAATCGCGTCAAGTTTGCCCAGTTCGCCCGTGACCGCGCGCTTCCCGAAGTCATCCGGGGCTTCACAGGTTCGGTGGGCGTCATTGCCAAATCGTCCTTCTCGGACTACGCAAGACGCAATTTCCCCAACGCAAAGATACAGGAATACCCCGGGTGGGGCGACGTACTCAAGGCCCTCGAAAAGGGGGAGGTGATCGGTGCCTACCGGGACGAGTTCGAGGTCAAACGCATCCTCAAGACCGACCCTACGGCCTCGCTTGTACTGCGAACCGTGACGTTCAAGGACCTGGAAGACACGTTGGGCATCGCCGTGGGAATTTCTGATCCCGTCCTGCTGGCCTTCGTCAATGAATTCCTGGCCCAGCGCAGCGACAAGCTCACGATCAACAAGGTCCTGGCGGCCCTCGAAAAATAAAAAGGCACCATCATGGACACCAAAAAGCTTTATGCATTTGTTCTCAATCCCTGGGTCATCATCAGCAGCCTGGCCGCCGGCTTCGCGATGGGGACGCTTGCACCCGAAGCAGCCATCAAGCTCGGATTTCTCGGTGATGTCTACGTCGATCTACTCAAGATGATCACCTTGCCTTTCATGGTGTCCGCAGTCATCTTCAGTCTTCAGAGGCTGTTTCGCGAAGGCGGAACTGGAAAGCTCCTCGGGCGAGTGGCAACGGTCTTCCTTGGCTTCTCCATCGCGGTCGCAATCCTTGGCGCGATCACCCTGCTTGTCATGCGTCCTGGAGAGAACCTCTCCAGCGCGACCATGCAGACATTTGGGCAAATTGTTGGCAGCGACCTGAGTTCAAGCGACACGGCGATGAGCCTGCAGGGCGTGGACGTGCCCAAGAAGGGCGTGGGACTGGCCGAAGTGCTGCTGAGTCTCGTGCCCACCAACATCTTTTCTGCGCTGGCCAATGGCGACACCCTCAAGGCTCTTGTATTTGCGATGCTGTTTGGTCTTGCCGTGGGACACGTTCCGTCACGCATCTCGGACGGCCTCACCCACTCGCTGGAGACGATCTACCACTCCTGCCAGACACTGACGCGCTGGCTCAACTATCCGCTTCCACTGGTTCTTTTTTGCATGAGTGCTGCCCAGCTTGGCAAGACCGGCGTCGGACCACTGCAGGCGATGATCCAGTTCGTCGTGGCCTTTTGTGTGGCCTCGGTGATTGTGCTGGTGATAGCCGCGGTGATCATCTGGAAGCGTTCCAACAACACTTTCGGGCAG
>CALRME020000341.1:0-4319 GCA_943369045.1 Sphingobacterium thalpophilum | reverse complement strand
GTGCGCCGACATGCGGTCCAGCGGCAGTTGCCGCACATTGGTCACCTTCGCGGCGGTGTACCAGACGTCGGCGTTCATCGCCTTCAGGCGCGCCAGGTCCAGTTGGGCCGTAGGCAGCAGCTTGCGTGTCGGGTCTCGCGGCGGTTGCTTGCGCTTTTCCTCGCGTGCGGCCCTGGCCACCGCGATACGGCCTCCAGGCGTCTGCGCCGCTGCGAGTTGCGCTACGGTCGGTGGCGCCACAGCAGCGGCCTTTGGCTGCTCGCCCATGCCCACCAGCGGCGCCAGGTCATCAAAGTCCAGTGCCTTCGACTGGATCTTGCCGGTGAGCTTGCCGATCGTGCCGGACTTGTCGAAGGCCATGTCGCCCGACAGGTCCGAGTTGCCCAGGCGCCCGTTCATGCCTGCCACCTTCCATACGGCGCCGTTCTTGCTCAGGTGGCCGCGCAATGCATAGCGGGGCGTCTCGGGCAACACCACACCAAGAAATTTGTACAGGTCGGCCAGGCTCTTGCCCTGGATGTTGAACGAGGCGTCGGCGCCGTCCAGCGACGCCAGGCTGGCTACCGTGCCGCTGGCGCGCAGCGTGGTGTTGCCGGCACTGGCATTGATCTGCAGGGGGAAGGGCTCGGTGAGCTTCTCGCCCAGCTGAAGCACGCTGCCGGTGCGGCCCTCAGCGTTGAAGGCCTCCTTGTTCCAGGTACCCTTTGCCTTGTAGCTCAGGGGCAGTTGCGCCGAAGCACCCGGGTCGATGGTGAACTGGGTACGGATGTCGGCCCCGTGCGCGGCCGCAATGAAATGCATCGCGCCGTCATCGACGATGAAAGCGCCGATATCGGGGAAGTTGCTCGCGTCCGCCGTGTCGCGTCCCAGCGCCCAGGTGCGCCGGCCGTCGGCCTCCATCTGAAGTCCCAGCTCGGGTTTGTGCAGGCTGATCATCGGCAACTCGATCCGGCCAGTCAGCAGCGGCCAGAGCCTGACGTCGATCTCGGCGGATTCAGCCTTCACAAGGTAGGGGTCCTTGGCCCATTCGGGGTTGGCAAACTCGATGCCGTCGGCCAGCACCCGGGTGGTGCGCCCCAGCTTCACGTCCAGCTTGCGCGTGATCTCGAAATGCCGGCCGGTCTTGTCGCTGATGTGGCGGTTGAGGGGACCGCGCAGCACGTCCCACGGAAAGAACACGACCACCAGCACCAGCACGCCCAACAACGCCGCCAGGCCGGCCAGGATCTTGAGGGCGAGCGGAGCGCGCCGCAGTTTGCCCGCAAACGGGGCGGCGGCGATGGAATCATTCATCGCATCAGTGTGGGCACCCCGGCTCTGCTTGTCGGTCGGCAGCGTGCTCCAGCCCTTGTGGGCAAGGGCCTACAGCCTGCAACCATTGCGCGCTGCAATCAGCACTGTAGGAAAGCTCCTACGCCCTCCATACGCCCCCGCTGGCACAATCAATCGAGAGAGTGGAAACAGAGCATTGTGGAATTGCGCACCTATATCGTCGAAGACAACGCGACCATTCGCGAGAACCTGATAGGTACGCTGGAAGAGCTGGCGTGCATCAAGGCCGTCGACTTTTCCGAAACCGAAAACGAAGGCAAAGGCTGGCTGTCGGGCAACGCACGCGCCTGGGACCTGGCCATCGTCGACCTTTTCCTCAAGCAAGGCAGCGGCCTGGGTGTGCTGGAAGCCTGCCGGGCGCGCGCAGCAGGCCAGAAGGTGGTGGTGCTGAGCAACTACGCCACGGCGGACATGCGCAAACGCTGCGCACAGCTGGGCGCGGACGCCGTCTTCGACAAATCCAATGAAATCGACGCCCTCGTTGAGTACTGCATCGAGCTTTGCGGCCGGGAGGGCTGAATGACCCCCGCGGCGGCCGGCGGGGACGCTTCAGTCGATCAGCTTGTTCTTGAGCGCGTAGTAGGTCAGGTCGCTGTTGGACGCAAGGCTCATCTTTTCCATCAGGCGCGTGCGGTACGTGCTCACCGTCTTGACCGAAAGCGACAGTGCCTTGGCAATGTCGCCCGCCGTCTCGCCCTTGGCGAGCTTGAGGAACACCTGGAATTCACGCTCGGACAGCTGCTCGTGCGGCGCGCCGCCTTCCTTGCGGTTGAGCTGCTGCGCCAGAAGTTCGGCCACGGCCGGCGAGATGTAACGCCGGCCCAGCGAGATCGTGCGGATCGCGTTGACGATCTCCATGGGCTCGCATTCCTTGTTCAGGTAGCCGCTGGCGCCCTGGCGGATCAGGTTCATCGCGTAGTGTTCTTCGGGGTAACCCGACAGGATCAGGATGCCCACATCCGGCGCCTTGGCGCGGATCATGCCGAGCGCGTCGATGCCACTCTGGCCGGGCATGGACAGGTCCATCACCAGCACGTCGAGCTCGGTGGTGCGCACCAGGTCGATGGCTTCGCGTCCGCTGGCGGCTTCGCCCACCACACGCAGGTCAACCTGTTCCGAGAAAAACTGCTTGAGCCCGGAGCGCACGATGGCGTGGTCATCCACAATTCCGACTTTGATCATGTCTTGCTTCTTTCTAGGGCAGGCTTGCCGCCTGTTCAGCTTTCATTATTGACCATTTTTCCTGACCCCGGGGCCCCTGGAGCACACACATGAGATGGTTTTCGCTGCCCAAAATGGCCATCAGCCTGCCACTGGCAGTGCTGGCCACGGCCATCCTGATCGGCATCAACGAGACGGGCTACGACCAGTCGACCGACTCGCTCGACGAGATCGCCCTGGCCTCTCGCACCCGCGGCTCGCTCAACCGTTTGTTACAGCAAATGCTCGATGCCGAGACCGGCTCGCGCGGCTACCTGCTCACTGGCGACCCGCGTTACCTGGAGCCCTACAGCACCGCCATCGGGGAAATCGGACAGAACCTGGACACGCTGCGTGCCCTCTACGCGCCCAACCGCGAAGAAATCCAGACACTGGCCCAGCTCAGCCGCAACGTGCAGCGCAAGCTGGGCGAAATGGACATGTCCGTTCGCATGCGCAAGCAGGGCAACGAAGACGCCTGGAAGTTCGTCCTGATGACGGACGTGGGCAAGGAGCACATGGACGCGATCCGCGAGCTCGCGGGCAAGCTCATCTCCTCGAGCACCGCGCGCATGGAAGTCAGCCAGGTTCAGGTGCGCAAATCGCTGACGCTATCGCGCATTGGCATTGCGGCCGTGGCGCTGGCAGGCTTGCTGGCGTTCTACCTGTACCTGCGCCAGTCCAATGCGCTCAAGGTGGCGGGCGACCGCCAGCAGGAAGCGCTGGAGCGCGAGCGGGACCTGCTTGAGCGCCAGGTGCGCGAGCGCACGGCCAGCCTGGCCGAGCTGGCCACCCACCTGCAACAGGTGCGCGAGGACGAGCGCGGCCACCTCGCGCGCGAGCTGCATGACGAGCTGGGCGCCCTGCTCACGGCGGCCAAGCTGGACGTGGCGCGGCTCAAATCGCGCATGGCCGGCCAGCCCGCCGAGATATTCACCCGGCTGCAGCATCTGACGGAAACGCTCAACAGCGGCATTGCCCTGAAGCGCCGCATCATCGAGGACCTGCGGCCTTCGTCACTGGCCAACCTGGGCCTGGTTGCTTCGCTGGAAATCCTGGCGCGCGAGTTCTCCGAACGCTCGGGCGTCGAAGTCACCAGCAGCCTGGAGGCCACCGACATGGACGATTCGCGCCAGCTCACGGTCTACCGCCTGGTGCAGGAGTCGCTGACCAACGTGAGCAAGTACGCGCAGGCCAAGGCAGTGGAAATCGCCGTGCGCAACTACGAGAACCATGTGGAAGTGGACATCCGCGACGATGGCGCCGGCTTCAACGTGGCCGAAATCCGCCCATCCACCCATGGCCTGGCCGGAATGAAGCACCGTGTGGAAGCTGCGGGCGGGCGCCTGAAGGTGGCGTCCACGCCGGGCGGCGGCACCAGCATCTCGGCGGTTCTGCCCAAGTCCACGCCCGCGGCCTGATCGCCGTCAGCGCTCTCCTACAGGGCGTCATCCCGCGCACCGACACGCGCTCAGGCGCGCCGCTGATCACCAAGCTCTGCTGACAGCCCTAACCTTGCGTCAGGCGATTTCGAGAGGGAATCGCCGCTACAACCCGGGCCCCGCGCCCAAGCAAGGAGAGAGCGAAATGCTGCACTACGCCGTTGTGTTCCTGGTGATCGCGCTGATCGCCGCCGTGTTCGGTTTTGGCGGCATTGCCGCCGGCGCCGTCGAGATCGCGAAGATCCTTTTCTTCGTGTTCATCATCATCGCCGTCGTGACTTTCGTCATCAGCCTCATCCGCAAGGGCTAGCCAGCCGCCGCGCCTTGCCATTCAACCCGAGGATC